>JBEKKU010000125.1:0-6702 GCA_050010575.1 Thermacetogeniaceae bacterium
AGGTCGGCGTTCATGTTGAGCCGGTCTTTCAGGAAGATCATCTCGGCGACTTCATGCACCCGGTCGCGCACCGCGGCATCGCGGGTGAAGGTCAGCGCACCGAACACGGTGCGCCCGCGCGGATACGAAATTTCCAGATTTTCGAACACCGTGAGGTCGTCATAGATCGACGGCGTCTGGAATTTGCGTCCCACCCCGGCCTGGACGATCTGGTTCTCCTTCATCTTGGTCAGTTCCTGGCCGCGAAACTCGATCGAGCCGGAAGTCGCCTTGGTCTTTCCGCAGATCAGGTCGAGCACCGTGGTCTTGCCGGCCCCGTTAGGGCCGATGATGCTGGCGATCTGCCCGGCCTCCATGGTGAAGTCGATTTTGTCGATCGCCATCAGGCCACCGAACCTTTTGCTCACACCTCTAGCTTCGAGCAGCATCGACGCCCTCCTCTGCCTCTTTTTTAGTTCCCCGCACCCGGATCTGCTCCCACCAGGAGGCCAGGCGCCGTTTAGCCGGCAGGATACCCTGCGATCGGTAGATGCACATCAGGATCAGGATCAACCCGAAGATCATTCTTTCATATTTGGCCGGGTCGATCTGCGACGGTATGCTAAGGATGCCCTCGGCTGAAAGCTGGCCCAGGTAATCGGACAGTTGTTTCAGGATTTGCAGTTGCAGGACTGTCACCGACACTGCTCCCACCACCGCTCCGGCGACGCTGCCCATACCCCCGAGGATGATCATCGCCAGGATGCCGATCGACTCCATGAATGTGAAGCTGGAGGGATCGACAAAGGTCTGCTTGGCAGCGAAGATCACGCCCATCGCCCCGGCAAAAGAGGCTCCGATAGCAAAGGCCATCAGCTTCATCTTGACCAGGGGTACTCCCATGCTGCGTGCCGCCAACTCATCCTCCCTCATGGCGGCCCAGGCGCGGCCGATCCGTGAAACTTCCAGCCGCCGGGCCACGATGATGATCAGGAGGATGGCCACCAGAACAATGAAATAGTAGTCTATTGGCTGATTCAGGATATGCCCGAACAGGGCTGGGGCCTGGATCGGGGTCAGACCCTGGGGGCCGTTGGTGATGTTGATCGGTTTGTCCAGGTTGTTCAGGACGATCCTGATGATCTCCCCGAATCCGAGGGTGACGATTGCCAGGTAGTCTCCCCGCAGGCGCAGCACCGGAAAGCCCAGCAGTATGCCGAACAGCGCCGCGATGAGCATGCCGAAGAACAGAAACGGCCAGAACCACATCCCGGAGATCGGGAAGTGCGCCCAGGGGGCGTGGATGAAGTTTGCTGCCTGCGTTGTGGCAAAGATAGAATAGATGTAGGCTCCTGAGGCGTAAAAAGCCACGTAGCCCATGTCCAGCAGCCCGGCAAAGCCCACGACGATGTTCAGGCCGACCGCCAGGGCGACATAGATGCCCGCCTGAGTCACTACGCCCAGGTAATAACTATTCTGCAGTCCGACCAGCGGCATGATCACGCACAGCCACACGGCCGCCACCGGCAATTTGATGAGCGGGGCGGCCGGCGTCTTGTACAGGACCAGGAATGATGCCAGAAACAGAATAAAGGCGATGGCCGAGTCCGGCAGCAAGTAGAACAACGCTCCCGCCCCGAGGATAAAGACCCAGGCCAGAATCTGAGAGGCCGGCATTCCGCTGGCCGGGAATAGACGTTCTTTTCGCGCTGTCATGCCTTTTCCCTCACTTCTTCTCCCAGGATGCCGCCGGGCTTGAATATGAGAATGATGATCAGGATGACGAATGCCAAAACATCTTTATACTCGATGCCGATGGCGCCGTGGGTAGCAAAGCCCAAGATCACGATACCGGTCGATTCCAGGATGCCCAGCAACAGGCCTCCGACCATCGCTCCGGGAATGCTCCCGATCCCGCCCAGGACAGCCGCCGTGAAGGCCTTGATGCCGAGGATGAAGCCGATGTACGGGTCGATCAGAGAATACTGGGTGGCAAAAAGCGTTCCGGCTGCTCCTCCCATGCCGCCTCCGACGAAAAAGGTCAGGGCGATCACGCTGTTGACGTTGATACTCATCAGGGAGGCCGTCTCCTTGTCCTGGGCCACTGCCCGGATTGCCTTGCCCCACTTGCTGCGGGTTACGAAGATGTTGAGGGCGAGCATCATGACCAGGGCGGCCAGGATCACGATCAGTGACTTGGCTGGGACCCTTAACTCGGGAGTGATCGTGATCACCGAGGTGAACAGGGTAGGCGCGGTCAGGTAGAAGGCATTCTTCCACAGGCCCTCGATCAGGCGCACGGCATCCTGCAGGAAAAAGGAGACCCCGATCGCTGAGATAAAAGGGACCAATCGGGGGGCATACCTGATCGGTCGGTAGGCGATCCGTTCGATCAGCATGCCCAGGGTGCCGCTCATCAGAATTCCGGCCAATAGAGCCACGATCAGGGCGACAGGGGCGGGCATGGCACTTAAATAGCCCCTGCTTTGCAGGAAGAGCAGCATCTCAGTCCCGGCAAAGGCACCCACCATGAAGACCTCGCTGTGGGCGAAGTTGATCAGCTCCATGACGCCATAGATCATGGTGTATCCCAACGCCACCATGGCGTAGACAAAACCCAGGGTTAATCCGTCCAGCAGGCTTTGTGGCAAAATGTGCAATAATTGCTCCATTAGAATGGGCCAACCTCCAATATTACATGCTTGAAGCAGTGCAGTGCCCGTGGACCCGGTGCGGCCAGAAGCCGGAAAAGACCAGAAACAAAAACCGGAAAAAGAGAAGAAATAACGGGCATCTGATTCCTGCCGCTTGTCGAGTGAGCATAGCGAATATCATGGGCCCGGGGCACTCACCTGAGTGCCCGCCGGGTGCCCGTTTACGGGCGCGGCCGCGGGCTGGGGCATATACCCATCCGTTTAAAAAGGCCGCTAGAAGACCGGGCATGCCCGGTCTTCTAGCGCCAGTTATCGCTCTATTTTTGCAGATATTGACCGGCAGTACCCGACTGGATGACCGCCGGCGGGTAATCGGCTGTCTTGTATTCTTTCATGAACAGCATGGCGTACAGGTTGTCGCCCTTGTCATCAAAGGTCACTTTCGAGGAAATGCCCTGGAAATCCTTGGTGGCACGCACGGCCTGGGAGACCTGCAGCCGGCTCGGCGCCTTGCCGCCGTTGTCGGCGATCGCCTTCTTGATCCCATTCAGGAGCACGTTCATGGAGTCGTAGCCGTAAACAGCGTAGGCGCTAGGCTGCTGGTTGAACTCCTTGGTGTACTTGGCAGCCCATGCCTTGCTCTCTGGCGTGGAGTTGATATCACCGGCAGCCGTAGTGTAATAGGCGCCGATCACATCATTGCCGGCGATCTTGGCCATCTGCGGGTCATCCATGCCATCGGCGCCCATGAACAAGGCGTTGATGCCCTTATCCCGCATCTGCTTGAGGAGCAGCGAACCCTCGGGGAACATGCCGCCGAAGTAGAGCAGATCCGGCTTGGCGGAGCCTACTTTGTCCAGCACGGCGCTGAAATCGGTCTCTCCGGCAGTGATGCCGTCGTGGCCGAGAATTGTAGCCCCATCAGCTTTTGCCCGCACCTCGAATTGCTGGGCGACGCCCGACCCGTACGTGGTCTTGTCGTCGACGATGTAGATCTTCTTGGCTTTCAGTGTGTTGTAGGCGTAATCGGCGCCGAACGGCCCCTGTTCATCGTCCCGGGCGCAGATCCGGTTGACATCCAGGTACTTGCGGTCGGTGACCTTCGGATTGGTGTTGGCCGGGGAAACCTCACACAGGTTGTCAGTCTTGTACACCTCGGAGGCAGGAATGGCCACGCCCGAGTTATAGTGGCCGTCGACTCCCAGGACCCCCTTATCGGCGATCAGCTTCTGGGCGACATCGACCCCTACTTTCGGGTCGGCCTGATCATCCTGCGGATCGAGCTGCAGGGCGAAACCGAGCTTGGTGAAGGCATCCTTCTGTTCCTCGACCGCTATCTGCGCCCCGAGCTTGATCGATTCGCCAACCGCCGCCTGCGACCCGGACAGCGGAGTCACGGTGGCTACCTTGATCACGTTAGCTTTGGGGGCACAACCCGCCACAACAAGACCCACCACAACCAGAACTAAAGCTGCCATCAGGAAAAACGTCAAAGACTTACACCTAAGCTGCACTAAGCAATCCCCCTCTTTTTTTATTTTTTTTACACAAAAAGGTTCTTCGGGAGCCACTCCCCGGAGAACCCCATTGCTCCTCGAAAAGCAAATATAATTTCGGTTCGAGCAGATATAATTTCACTTCGATCGTATGCCTCATAGTTAAACTCTTCGATCATGATGTAATGACAGATGTAAGTAATATTAGCTAAAGAAAGAGATTATCCTGCTTCCCGATCGCCTTTTTTAGATAATTATGCAGCCTCTTCGACTATGCGCTTTCTGCCTTGATTTTACTCGAAGACGCGCCTAGAGGGCACCCGTCTCTAATACCCCCGCTTCTTGCCTAATGGGGCGCGGTGAGCGGCACGCGGGCCTGCAGAGCCATATTGAGCCGCAGTTCCACCTCGTCCCAGTTTACTAGCCCCCACCAGGCCTTGATGTAGTCTGGGCGGTGGTTCTCATAGTCGAGATAGAAGGCGTGCTCCCAGACATCGCAGACCAGCACCGGGATGCAGCCCCAATCCGTCAGCTTCTGGTGGTTCTCGGCGGTAAAGACCTCCAGGTGGCCGAAGCTCGGCACCCAAGCCAGCACACCCCAGCCCGAAGCCTCCACGTCCTTGGAAGCCTCCGTGAACTGCTTGAAGAAGGCGGAGATGCGGCCGAAATACTTGATGATCTGGTACTCGGCCTGCCCATATGGCTGCCTGGCGCCTCCCGGGATCATGATCGTCCAGTAGATACTGTGCAGGATATGTCCGGAGCCGTTGAAAGCCAGGTTGCGTTCTAGCCCCCTGATCTGCTCGAAGTTGTTTGTCTGCCGGGCCTGCGCCAACTGGAGCTCGGTCCTGTTCAGATTGTCCACATAGGCTCGATGCAGACGGTCATGGTGGATCTCTAGCGTTCGGGCGCTGATCACCGGCTCCAGTGCATTATAAGAATAGGGCAGGGGCGGCAGACGGTGCTGCCCGGGAGGCACATAGAACTGTTGCCCAGAAGGCCCGTAAGAATTTTGCATGGCGAACCGGTCAGTGTTCATTTAGGCCCCTCCTTGTAAGGAAACTCCTGGTAAACAGGTTATGCGCCCGCCTGATGTTCTGATACACGATCTGTCCGTTCCGGCCTTCCGGTGGCAGTGATGAACAGGAAGAGACCGGTGATGATCACCAGGCCGCCCAGCAGTTGAGGAAGGCCCGGCTTTTCCCCCAGGATCAGCATGGCCAGTATGGTCGCTCCCACGGGCTCGCCCAGGATGCTCACTGAGACTACCGCCGCCTTAACATAGCGCAGCGCCCAGTTAAAGACCGTATGGCCGAAGATGGTGGGGATGACCGCCAGGGCCAGGAATAGCAGCCAGTCGAGGCTGGGGTAGGGGAACAGGGGTGTCCGGGCGATAGCCATGAAGATGAGCAGTACCAGGGAGGCGCTGCCGTAGACCAGAGTGACGTAGGAGATCAGGGAGAGGCGCATCCGCAAACTGCGCCCGATCAGCACGTACATGGCAAGAAAGAAGGCTCCTGAAAAAGCCAGCAGGTCTCCCCAGAGGGCGGGCCCGCCGATCCGGAAGTCCCCGGCCCCGATCACCATGCTGCCGGCAACGGTCAATACCGCTCCGGCAACCCCCTGAGCACCCAGCCTCTCTTTGAATAGAACCAGGCCCAGCCCGACCACGAACAGCGGCTGCATGGTCACCAGCACCGTTGCGCTGGCCACGGAGGTGTAGTGCAGGGAGGTGTTCCAGACCGTGAAGTGCAAGGCGAGGGAGGCTCCGGACAGGAGTGCCAGGGCGAGGTCTTGACCGCTGACAGTCCTTAGTTCTGCCCGATTAGTGCGTCTGAGCGCCAGAGGCAGCAGGAGCAATGCGGTGAAGCTTATCCGGTAGAAGGCTATAGCCAGGGGAGGTGCCGTGGCCAGCCTGGTCAAGATGCCGGCAAAGGAAACGGCAACCACTCCCAGGAGCACTGCCAGGTATGGGTTGAGGCGTGGTCCTGCGTCCACCGCCTCAAATTCGGGCAATAGATTGCACCTCCACGGATCAGTCAACCGGTTGGCCGTGATCCATGATGCCGGCTAGCTGATTCAGTATTTTTGAGAATATATTCGAGGGTGGTATCCCATTCCCTTTTTGCCTTTCCAGGCTTCCGCAAACAACACAAGCTCGTCCTACAGGTTGACAGATACCAGGTTCGCGATTAAAATATAAATTGCTGGCGCAAAGACATGGTGGGTGTAGCTCAGTTGGATAGAGCACCAGGTTGTGGCCCTGGGGGTCGTGGGTTCGAGCCCCATCATCCACCCCAAAATATACACTGGGGCGTAGCCAAGCGGTAAGGCACGGGACTTTGGATCCTGCATGCGAAGGTTCGAATCCTCCCGCCCCAGCCATTTTGATAGCGCATCAAAGTTTATTTTGATATACAATATAGCCTGTACTCGATTACCAACTAAACATGCGCCATTAGCTCAATGGTAGAGCAGGTGACTCTTAATCACAAGGTTGGAGGTTCAAGTCCTCTATGGCGCACCAGAGAAATCAAGCCCCGCAAGGTTTGCGGGGCTATTACATTTACTGC
>JBEKKU010000126.1:0-6632 GCA_050010575.1 Thermacetogeniaceae bacterium
AGTGCAAGACCATTACGGAAGCAGCGCCTGCAGCCGGCCTGACGGAAGAGGCAGGGAGGGCGCCGGGTTCCGCCCCAAGCTGATATTATTACTGTACCAACCATGAAGGGTGGTATGCGGCGGTGTTCACAGACCGCAAGGACGCAGGCCGGCAGCTTGCTGCCAGGTTGCGGCATCTCCAGAAGCCGGGTCTTATTGTGCTGGGTATCCCCCGGGGAGGCGTGATCGTGGCAGCGGAGGTGGCCGCAGTCTTAGATGCTCCGCTTGATGTGATCGTGCCCCGGAAGATCGGGGCGCCCTTCAATCCAGAACTGGCCGTCGGCGCAGTGGCGCCCGACGGCACGATATTCTATGACGAGACCCTGATCAGCTATATCGGAATTAAACTCCAGGATATAGAGCGACAGGCTGCCCGGGAACTCCGGGAGATCGGGCGCAGGCTCAGTCTCTACCGGGGTGACCGGCCAGGCCCAGAGAGCCAGGGGCATACCGTAGTCCTGGTAGATGACGGCATCGCCACTGGCTATACGGTTCAGGCCGCCCTGCGTTCCCTGCGTCAACAAAAACCTTTCCGGCTGGTGCTGGCGGTGCCGGTCGCCCCTCCTGATATTATCTCCCGTCTCCAACCGGACGCCGACGAGATCGTCTGCCTGCTCACCCCGTCAGATTTTTACGCCGTCGGCCAATTCTACGGAGACTTTCGCCAGACCTCCGACCAGGAGGTCATCGACGCCCTGACGCATAACCGCGCCCTCCACGAAGTACCCTCAGAAAGAGGATCGGCATAATCTTAAGGAAGATATCGTGACCAAGGCGCCGGAGATCGACGCCACAGCACTCGGTCCCGAGGAGATTGTGTCAGAGGTGCGCCTAACGGCCCCTGGTAGATGAAGGGGCAGTCATGCCTGGCAGGCCTGGGATTGCTGATCCAGGGTGCAGGCTTCGGAAGTGGCGGCAGCCGGGCACTGCGGCAACCAGGTAGAGCAGGTCAACATCAGGCTCCTAGCGATACAATCGGCGATCTGCATCACCAAACAGAGCCGGGTATTCTGCAACACCAGATATTCCAGAAACCCCCCCACATTAACCACGCCCGAAATGAAGATCTCTCCCACCGGAGGCAGGTCCTTGTGGACCCCGGTACCCGGGTACAGAGCGCCGCGGCCGATGGAGACGGTGCCCACGTTATGGGCCTGGCCGAGGCAGGCATCCACCGCCAGCACCAGTGGCGCCCGATAAACCTGATTAATTTCCTTGATTTTGTCTGCCAGGTTAATGGCGTGTACCGGCTCCTCCAGGGTGCCGTAGACGGGTAGTCCGGGCGCCAGTTCCCGGGCGCGACTTCCCACCAGGGGGCCCAGGCTGTCTCCGGTGAGGCGGTCTGTTCCGATCGAAACCAACACCAGCGGCCTGCTCTGGCCCGGATCGATCTCCTGCAACAGGCGTGCCAGATAAGAGGCCAACCGCTGGGCGGCGGCACCGTCCTGCACCCTGACCCGCAGTTCCTGAAGTTCTCCTCCGGAAATGGCATCGGTGGTGGTACCCAAGTTACCCCGGTTGGTAATCACCGGTAGCCCTCCCTAGCATTAAACTACTCTAAAGTATTATGGTGAAACCGCTGTTTTTATACGTTGACAAGCATATCCAGGCAATAAATTCCTGTCTCCGCATAGTTTTTAAAGGGACGGGAGTGATGTTGTGGTTTACAGGGAGCGGGGTTTGTCCTGGAAAATTGCGGCAACATTTATTGGGGCAGTGGTGGGCGCCGGTTTTGCCTCCGGGCAGGAACTTGGCCAATTCTTTCTTGGTTATGGATCGGTCGGCAGTTACGGAATCATCTGCTCCGGCCTGCTATTCGCTATCTGGGGGGCGGTCATCTGTGAGTTGAGCGCCCGCTGCAGGCTGACTGACTACTCCGATTACCTGCGCTTTCTACTAGGGGGGCGCGCGGCCTTCTGTATTGATCTGTTGATCAGCCTGTACCTGTTCTGCACCGTCTTCATCATGCTATCCGCAGGCAATGCCCTGTTTACGGAGCACCTGGGGCTGCATGCAGGTTGCGGCGGCTGGCTCACAGGCATAGTGGCGCTGGCGGTGCTCTGGGGAGGCCTCGAGTCTCTGGTCTCTTTCAATGTTTTCCTGGTGCCGCTGAAGTTCCTGGTCTGCCTGGCGGTGTTCCTGCTGAGCCGGAGCCTGAATGGGCTTGCGATCCAACCGGGAACGGTTCAGATCGCATCGATGGCTCCGATCTTCCCCCACTGGGTTGGAGCGACTCTGTTCTATGCCGGCTTCAACATGCTGGGAGCGATGGTAGTGCTCGTCCCCCTGAGCCAGCGTGGCCTGGCCAGGCAGCGTCTGGCCGGCAATCTGCTGGGCGGGATGGGACTGGCTGTCTTTGCCCTGCTAATCTTCCACATCCTGCTTCCTTTTCGTGACCAGGTGGCTAATTGGGAGGTGCCGGTGCTGGTGGTGGCCGGGTTGGTGCACCCCAGCCTGCAGTGGTTCTATTTTGTGGTGCTGTGGGCGGCCATCCTTAGCACTGCTGTGGTGAGCTGTTACGGGGTAGCTATGCGGCTCCGGTGGTACCTGTCTTACCGGCTCGCTCTCGCCCTGATCTTGGGGATCTCCCTGTTTTTCGCCCGTCTGCAGTTCTCATCCCTGGTACGCCTGATCTATCCACTGTTCGGCGGTGTCGGCGTGTTGCTCCTGATGGTTCAGGGGGTCAGGGCTATGGGCCACGGTCTCCGGAGATAGAGATAAGGGGTCCGACCAGCCTGAGTGAGCGGCAAAAGCCTGACAAATCCTCATATGAAGGGATTTACGCCACCGTTGTGGAATAAATAACCTGGAAGGATGGAGAATCTACATAAAGTATGAAGATCCTGGGCATCCGTGTGTTTTGGGTCGTTTTACGACCGCCATGCCGGATAGGCCCGGTTGGCGGCTGAACTAGGCGGATGTTCGGTAAAAGAGATTCGGAAAGGAGCCTCACGATGTCTGATGCTAAGCGGGCACGGCAACTGCCGGCGGTTCACGAACTGGCGAAGAAAGCTGCTTCAGGAGCAGAGCGCCATTACCCCTTAGGGGTGTTAACCGAGGTAGCACGAGACGTGCTGGAATCATGGCGCCGGGCCATCCTGGAACAGGGACAGGCGCCTCCGGAGTTAAATGACCTGGTGGCGGATGTCAGGCGGCGGGTGGAAGCCAAGCTCCGCTTAAACCTGCGGCCGGTGATCAATGCCACCGGTGTGGTGCTGCATACCAACCTGGGGCGGGCGCCCCTCAGCGCTGATGCCTGCGCTGCCATCGGGCGGGTAGCCCGGGGCTACTGCAATCTGGAATACGATCTAGAGACCGGCCAGCGCGGCTCCCGCTACAGCCACGTGGAGCGGTTGCTGACTGCCCTGACCGGGGCGGAGGCCGCTCTGGTGGTGAATAACAACGCTGCCGCCGTACTGCTGGTGCTGCATTCCCTGGCCCGGGGCCGGGAAGTGGTGGTCTCCCGCGGGGAACTGGTGGAGATCGGGGGGTCCTTCCGGATTCCCGAGGTGATGGCCCAGAGCGGGGCGATCCTGAAAGAGGTGGGCGCCACCAACAAGACGCACCCCCGGGACTACGAGCGGGCGATCGGGCCGGAGACCGCCATGCTGCTCAAGGTGCATCCCAGCAACTACCGGATCGTGGGCTTCACCCGCCAGGTCACCAACGAAGAGTTGGTTAGCCTGGCCGCCAAGCACCAGGTGCCGGTGGTGGAGGACCTGGGCAGCGGGGCGCTGATCGATCTCCACAAGCTCGGGGTGGGGCCGGAGCCGACGGTCCAGGACAGCCTGGCTGCGGGGGTGGACATCGTCACCTTTAGCGGGGACAAGCTCCTGGGCGGGCCCCAGGCCGGCCTGATCGTCGGGCGGGCCGAACAACTGCGGGTGTTGAAAGAGAACCCGCTGCTGCGGGCGCTACGGGTGGACAAGTTTACCCTGGCGGCCCTGGAGGCTACCCTCCAGGCATATTTGAAAGAAGAAGCGGAGCAGGTGCTGCCGGTGCTGCGGATGCTTACCACAACGCCGGTCATCCTGCAGCGTCGGGCTGGTCAGCTGCAGAAGCAGCTGACCACACGCCTGGGAATGTCCTGTTCCGTGTCGCTGCGGCGGGGATTCTCCCGGGTGGGAGGCGGCGCCCTGCCCATGGTAGAGCTGCCTACGTCACTGGTGGAGCTGCGCCTGCCGCACATGAGCGCCGCGACCCTGTCTGAGCGCTTGCGGCAGGGAAATCCGCCGGTGCTGGTGCGCGTTCAGGATGACTGCGTGCTGCTGGACCCGCGCACTGTATCGGAGGAAGAGGCCGGGTTGTTGTTGGAAGCGGTGGCCTCGCTGATCGAAGCGGGAGAGGCAGACGGGCAACGGCCGGAGGCGGCGGTGGGCGAAGGCGCGGCGGATGCCAGATCGGGCGCTCCGTCGGAGGAGGACCAGGCTGACCTCGAAAGCAGCGAAGACTTCGAATAAGGGGAGAGCAGAGTGGACTCCTTCATCATCATCGGCACCGCCGGCCACGTGGATCACGGCAAGACCCAACTGGTCAAGGCGCTGACCGGTGTGGATACCGACCGTCTGAAAGAGGAACAGGAGCGAGGCATTTCCATTGAGTTGGGGTTTGCCCCCCTATATCTTAATAACGGCATGGTGGCCGGGATCGTAGATGTACCCGGGCACGAACGATTCGTCAAGAACATGCTGGCCGGCGCCGCTGGCGTCGACCTGGTCCTGTTCGTGGTGGCTGCGGACGAGGGGGTGATGCCCCAGACACGGGAGCACCTGGATATTCTGGAATTGCTGCACGTGCAGCAGGGCATCGTGGCTCTCACCAAGACCGACCTGGTGGATCAGGACTGGCTGCAACTGGTCAAAGAAGAGGTGCGGGAGTTGCTGGCCGGGACTCGCTTTGCGGATGCCCCGATTGTTTCCGTCTCCTCGGTGACCGGGGAGGGGCTGGAGGAACTGCGCCGGATTCTTGAGCAGATGGCAGCTACGGTACAGCCCAAGCCCTGGACTGGGCCCGCCCGCCTGCCGATCGACCGGATCTTCACCATCACCGGCTTCGGCACGGTGCTGACCGGGACGTTGTTCAGCGGCAGCATCTGCTTAGGAGACATGCTGGCGATCATGCCCTCAGAGGTGCAGGGCCGGGTACGCTCTCTGCAGGTGCATGGCAAGAAGACCGAGGATGCCCACGCAGGACAACGGGTGGCAGTGAACCTGGCCGGAGTGGAGGTGAGCGAGGTGGAGCGGGGCGAGGTTCTGGTGACCTCCGGAGCATTCATCCCGGTCCATCGACTGACCACCTGGCTTCATATACTGGAGCGGGCGCCTCATCATCTAAAGAACTGGCAGCGGGTGAGATTTCACCTGGGCACCAAAGAGACCTTAGGACGCTTGCGATTGCTGAATCATGACGAACTATTGCCTGGGGACGATGCCTTCGTGCAGATCGAACTGGAGGAGCCGGTGGTGGCTGCAGTCCACGACCGGTTTGTAATCAGACAGTACTCACCGGTAACCACCATCGGTGGTGGGGAGATCGTGGAAGTGGGCGGGCTCAGACATCGCCGCTTTCGGTCCGAGGTGCTGGCGCGGCTGGAGCGTAAATTATCCGGTAGCCCCTTTGCCCGTCTGGGCGAGGAGCTGCAGACGGTGCGCGGCCCCGTCACCCCTGGCGATCTGGCCGGCAAGGCAGGCCTCACTGCGGCCGAGGTCCGCCAGTTTCTCGAGGAGATGCGGGACGCAGGGGACCTCTTCCTCTTCGATCTGGGGAGTGAGACCTATGCTGTGACCGCCTCTTTGATAGCATCCTGGGAACAGGCTGTGGAGGCGGCCCTACGGCAGTATCACCGGCAGTTCCCGCTGCGGAATGGTTATCCCAAAGAGGAACTTCGCTCCCGGATCTTCAGCGCCATCCCCCCCCGGCTTTACCAGGCCCTGCTGGACAAGTGGGTATTGGATCGGAAGCTGGCGCTCACTGGCCAGACATTGGCCTGGTCGGGCTTCAGCGTGCAATTGACGCCGCAGCAACAGGGTGCTCTGGAAAAGGCACTCTCCACTCTACAGGCTCAGCCTTTCACCCCGCCTCCGCTGGAAGAGTTGCGGGTGCTGCTTGGCGACCCGGAGTTGCTTCAATATTGTCTCCAACAGGAGATACTGGTAAAAGTCGGAGAGGAATTCTACTTTTTAAAGGAGGGGGTCGGGCAAGCCTGGCAAGTACTGCGGAGCTTCATGCAGGAGCACGGAGAGGTCACTGTGGCCGAAGTCCGGAATTTGTTGGGCACGTCCCGGCGCTACTGTTTACCCCTGCTGGAATATTTTGATCAGACCAAAAAAACAAAACGCCTGGGAGATAAAAGAAAGTTGTTCTAATCGACAAAAAAATTATAATTATACATAAATAGTAAAAGGGATTTTCAATTAACTGACGAATATTACTTAATTAATTTAAAAAGCTATCTTTCGGAGACAATAAAAAAGCTGAGAGGAGGGGTCGGGCCGGGATATTCTATTCTAGAAACAGCAAAATGTAATGTTGTCGGTAGGTAGAGCATAGGCGTTACAAAAGGAAGCCAGGCACAAAGACGTACCCGGCGTTGG
>JBEKKU010000127.1:0-6632 GCA_050010575.1 Thermacetogeniaceae bacterium
CCCCCAGTTTGAGCGGTAGGTGTTCCGGAAGCACCGTGCCTCCTCCATCGCTGAGGGCTGCTACCTGAGCCATGACGTTAGCCAGTTCCCGAACGTTCCCCGGCCAGTCATAACCGGTCAGAGCAGCGCAGACCTCCCGTCCCAACCTGGGGGCCTGCCCCTGTGGGTAGTGACCCGAAAGAAAATGCTCCGCCAGCAGGCAGATATCCTCCCGCCGCTCCCGCAGCGGCGGCAAGGTCAGGGTAACCACATCAAGCCGGTAAAAGAGGTCCTCCCGGAAACGCCGCTCCTTTACCAATTGCTCCAGCGGGGCGTTGGTTGCGGCGAGCACCCTGGTATCCACCCGGACCGGCTTCTCGCCACCGACCCGTACGACCTCCCCGGATTCCAGCACCCGTAATAGTTTTACCTGAATGGCCAGGCTGGCATCCCCGACCTCGTCCAGGAACAGGGTACCCTTGTGAGCCAATTCGAAGATCCCTTTGTGCAGCCCGATCGCCCCGGTGAAAGCCCCTTTCTCATGGCCGAACAGTTCACTTTCCAACAAGTTCTCGGGTAGGGCGCCGCAGTTGATGGCCAGGAACGGTTGGCTGGCCCGGGGGCTGACCGCATGAATGAAACGGGCCAGCACTTCCTTGCCGGTGCCAGTCTCGCCTCTGAGCAGCAGGGTGATGTGCTTCCGGGCCAGTTTCTCGGCGATAATCAGCAGGCGCTGCATACACTCGCTCTGCCCCGTCACAAATCCCAGCCTCTCCATGACTCCTTTCCGGGTATCGTCCTCCTGGGCTACCAATTCACCGCTGGCCATGGCCCGGTTGAGAGCCCGTTCAATAATCGCTTCCAGGACCTCCAGGTCTTCGAAGGGCTTTTCCAGGTAATCGAAAGCCCCCAGTTGAATCGCCTCCACTGCCGACTTGACCGTGGAATAGCCAGTCATCACCAGCGCCTCACAACGAGGCTGGAGCATCTTGATCTCCCGCAGCAAGGTCAAGCCATCAGCATCCGGCAACTTCAGATCAAGCAGGACCAGGTGGCAGGGTTGCTGCCATAGCTCCCTGGCCCGTTTGCCGCTCTCCGCCACCAAGACCTCGTATCCCTTGGAGCCGAGCAAAAATTTGAAGAAGTTGCCCATCTCCACCTCGTCATCGACTATCAGAACCCTGGGTGGCATGCTGTCACTCCTCCCCCCTGAAGATGTGAATCACGCTGATTCCGTTTCGGTCTCCGGCACTGGAGGGAGATAGACCGTGAAGGTGCTGCCGCGTCCCGGCTCGCTCTCCACCCCGATGGTGCCGCCGTGGGTCTGCACGATCCCCAGGCTCACCGAAAGGCCAAGTCCGGTACCCCTGCCGACCCCCTTGCTGGTAAAAAAGGGGTCAAAGATCTGGGCGAGATTTTCCTGCCGGATCCCCTGGCCAGTATCGGAGACCCTGATGTAGACCTGGCCACGACTCTGGTCGTACCCGGTCTGGACACCGATCTGGCGCTGTCCGGTAGTCCCCTCGAAGGATTGCTTGGCGTTGAGCAGGAGATTTACCAACACTTGCTCCAACTGCTGGGCATTGCCCTCGATCTGCGGCACCTGGTCTGCACAGTTGATCGAGATCCGGATGTTATCGGTCTCGATCTGGTATCCTACTAGCTTCAGCGCCTCCTGAACCACGTTATTGACGGAAAGCGGATAGAATACGTACTGTTCTTGCCGGGAAAAGGTCAGCAGGCCCTGCACGATCTGCTTACAGCGCAGGGCGCAGGTCTTGATGTCGTCGAACAGTTTACGTTTCTCCTCGTTCATGGACAACTCCCTGAGCAGCAGTTGGACATCCCCCAGGATCACCGCCAGAGGAGTATTCAGTTCGTGGGCCACTCCGGCGGACATCTCCCCCAAGGCGGCCAACCGGGCGGTTTTTAACAACTGCACCTGCATCTTCAACCGCTCGGTGATATCCTTGACGTAGATAACCACGCCCGGTTCACCCTGATCATAGTTAGATGGGTAGGCATAGAATTCCATGACCCGGCCATCATCGAACTCGTGCTGGGAACTGGCCGTCTCTCCGGTCTGCAACGCTTCGCAAACAGCGCAGTCGTTGCAAGCTGTGGTGGCGCCGCAGATCACCTCGCAGCACTGCCGGCCCATCAGGGCCTCTTCGGAGAGGCCGCTGTACTGGAGGGTGGCCGGGTTGACCCGGAAGATCTGCATCTTCCGGTCTACCACCAGGATCAGATCCTTAACTGCCTTGAAGGTATTTTCCCACTCGATCTTTGCCCGGGTAACCTCCGCAAACAGGTCCCGATCCTGAAGGTAGATGGTCAACTGATTGGCCAGTTGTTGCAGAAACGCCAGGTCGGTGGGATCGTAACTGATCTCCTCAATGTTGGCCGCCACGAACAACCCCAACACCCGGTCCTGGGCAAACATGGGGCTGATCACCGCCACCCGTATGCCCAACCGCTGCAGGTGCAAGTCGTCGAGGTCAGACCCAGGCCTCCAGACCAACTGCTTGGTGGTCTGGCTGACATGCCATAACGCCCGGCCCTGGTCCTGGGGGATCTCCATACCGGTGCAACTGACTTCGTCCTGCGGGTGAAAGCAATTCAGGAAGAGCTTTCCGCCGCGGAAGGTGCACAGGCTGACCCGGTCGAATGGGATGATCTGTTTTACCCGGTCACTGATGTTCATGACCAACTGATCAAGAGGTGTGTTGATACTGATCTGGCGTGCCAATTCGTTCAGAATCTCCAACTGCGAATTGCGCTTGGTGATCTCGGAGATCTTGTCCTTCAGCTCCCCGTAATAGCTTCGCTTGGATGCATAGACCCCGGTCAGTTTCTCGATCAGTTGGGTTTTATGTTCCGGCATGGCTCACACCTCGCCAAATATTATTTATTTTG
Organism: Thermacetogeniaceae bacterium; assembly: GCA_050010575.1. GTDB lineage: Bacteria > Bacillota > DSM-12270 > Thermacetogeniales > Thermacetogeniaceae > Palsa-1188. The sequence goes on from JBEKKU010000127.1 coordinate 2,896, forward strand.
ATATCGCTAATTTTTATCCCCACTCAATATTACGACATTACAGAGGGAGAATGCTACTGTAAATCGCTGATCATCTTGTTGCTTCGTACTATTTCTACCATATGACATCGGGTAATTACGGCTGGCGCATAGAACTGCATAGCCTTAGAGGTTCCGCTTTTACGAAATTCTTTCCGTGAAACCGGAATGAATACCACGGATTAAATAAATTGCCGCCCTACTGCCCGGGAGGCAGCCGGCGGCTATCTGTTTTCTGCAGAGTTGCGATGCTATCTACAGCCAAACGGCTCACTTGAGCGGGCTCTTAATACCCATTTCCTTGATCAGATAATCATACATCAGGTACAGGTCGTCGTATGGATATTCCAGCTTCGCCGGTTCCTGAGCCAGCACATCCGGCTTCGGCTCAACGCCTGTACGCATCTTGATGGTTCTTGTCAGACGCAACGACCTCTTCCGTTCACTGGTCCACTTGCTGACCTCAGGGTTAGTCAATACTACTGCCATCTTCAGTCTCCCCCTTCTATCCACTTCCGGTATGAAGCAGCTTGGTCCATCTGTCTATCAATACATGCAAAATACGTGCCTGGAATAAGGCAGGACCGTTTTGTCATACCATCACTTTTCTGACCGGCCAGCCAGGTCAACAATGGATTTGAGCTGACCAGCTCCCCTGGTGTACCGGCAAGACTAACTATCCTGGTACTCTGGGCCTCCAATACATAAAAAAAGTAGACCATGCAGATCAAGAATCCGCTTACCAGTAGAAATACCGCCCAGAGGCGCGGGTGGCGGAGTTTGAATATTACAAGTAAGAAGGGGAGGAAAAGGTAGCACTGAATAGTGACAATAATATAGTATTACTCATACCCCAGGGCTTCGGACGGGTTGAGCCTGGCTGCCCGGGTGGCCGGGTAGTAGCCGAAGAAGACACCCACGAAGATGGAAAACCCGACCGAGATCAGGATGGAAGAGATGGAGATCGGGGCTGACATCTTGGCAAAGTAGGCGAAGAGTTTGGCGCCGCCGATCCCGAGGATGATCCCGAACAGGGCGCCGAGCATGCTCAGCATCACCGCTTCCAACAGGAACTGCCTGAGGATGTCCTGCCTGGAGGCTCCGATGGCCATGCGCACGCCGATCTCCCTGGTGCGCTCGGTGACTGAGACCAGCATGATGTTCATGATGCCGATGCCGCCGACGACCAGGGAGATGGCGGCCACGCTCGCCAGGAACAGGATCATGGAGCCGGTAACGCTGGCCGCCGTGGCCTGGATCTGGGCCATGTTGGTGATCCGGAAGTCATCCGCGGCGGTTGTCGCCAGCCGGTGGCGCGTGCGCAGCAGGGCCTCGATGGCGTTCTGGACGCTGTCCATCTGCTCCTTGGTGGCCACCTGCACCTGCATCATGTTGATCGTCTGGTTGGTGATCCCCGACATCCGGATCTGGGCGGTGGTTACGGGGATGTAGACGACGTCGTCCTGGTCGTTGCCTCCCATGCCGGCTCCGATGGATTGCAGCAGGCCGATGACCTTGAAGGCCACGCCCTTGATCCTGATCTCGGTGCCTATCGGGTTGGCGCCGCTCGGATAGAGGTTGGTGTACACGGTCTGGCCGAGTACGGCGACCGCAGAGATGCTGTTCACGTCGGTATCGTCGAAGAATCTTCCCTGGGCAACGGTCAGGGAGGAGATGTCCACTATGGCCGGTGTGGTGCCGGTGGTGGAGGTGGTCCAGGTCTGGTTGCCGTAGGTGATCAGGCCGCTTGAGCGCACCGTCGGAGCGACTGCGGCCACGCCGTCCAGCTTGGCGACGGCAGTGGCATCCTTGAGGGTCATGGTGTTGGTGGTGCCGCTCCGTACCCCGAACTGCCCGGAGGCCCCCGGTGAGACCATCAGCATGTTGGTGCCCAGGCGGTTGATGTTGGCCATCACCTGCGCCTGGGTGCCCTGGCCGATGGACATCATTAACACTACTGCCCCCACGCCGATGATGATGCCGAGCATGGTCAGGAAGGAGCGCATCTTGTTGGCCTTCAGGGCGCGTACGGCAAAATCGCTGAGAATGCTGAATTTTACTGCCATTGACTTATAGTACCCCCATCATGGTCATTCCATCGGGACCTTCCCCATCGGGGACATTCCTCGGCACTCGGGGACATTCCTCGGCACTCGGGGACATTCCTCGACATCGGGGACATTCCTCGACATCGGGGACATTCCTCGGCATTCGGGGACATTCATCGGCATGCATGTTCAGGGACATTCCTCGGCATGCATGTAGCATTCATTGAGGTGTGTCCCCATACCTTAGCCGGTGTGTCCCCTTTCCTTAAACGTCGTGCCAGTAGGGTACCTGGTCGTCACTGATGATCTTACCGTCCCGCATCACCATTTTGCGTTGGCAGAAGTCGGCCACGAAGGGCTCGTGGGTGATCACCACCACCGTGGCGCCCTGCTCATGGTGCATCTTCTGGAATATTTCCATGATATCCTTGCTGCTCGCTGTATCCAGAGCCCCGGTGGGCTCATCCGCCAGGATCACCAGCGGCCTCTTGACGATCGCCCTGGCGATAGCCACCCGCTGCTGCTGTCCGCCGGACATCTGGTTCGGCCAGTGCTGGGCGAAGTCGCTCAGGCCGACCATATCGAGCGCAGCCATGGCCTTTTCCTCGGCCTCAGCGCCGGTCATCCCCGCATAGAACAAGGGCAGTTCCACGTTGTACAGAGCAGTCGCCCGGGCCAGCAGGTTATAGCGCTGGAAGACGAAACCCAGGTTCTTATTGCGGGTGGCGGCCAGCTCGTTCTCATCCAGTTTGGAGACGTCCACCCCGTTCAGGTAGTAGTCGCCGCTCGTCTGTTTGTCCATGCAGCCGATGATGTTCATCAGGGTGCTCTTGCCAGAGCCGGATGGACCCATAATGGCGACCATCTCTCTTTGCTTGATCTCCAGGTCGACTCCCCTCAGGGCATGCACCTCGACCCCTGACAGGGGGTAGATCTTGACCAGATCATGGCAGTGAATGAGGGGGAAAGAAGGCGCCTGTGCCGTTTTCTCTGCTCCCTCTCTGATTGCCTCTTTAATTGCCACCTGCGCGTCCTCCCATTCTTAACGCCGCCCCGGCGCCACCTAGCGCTCCTCCACCCTGAGACCGGCCGCTCTGAGACCCGCTGGTGCTGCTGCTGGTAGTAGACCCAGAAGATTTTGATGTGGTGATGGCGCCGGTGACCACGATATCGCCTTCGGACAGGCCGGACTTGATCTCTATGTTGACGTCATCGGTCAGGCCGGTCTGAACCCTTTTGATCTGTGGCTCGCCATTGACTAACACTACTATCATGCCCCGGTTCTGGGAATTACTAGCGCCTCCCTGAGAGCCGGCAGAACCCCCCTGACTAGCATTGAAGCTTTCTTGAGAGGCAGTTGAACCGCCCTGGGATGCGGCAGAACCTCCCTGGACAGCGCTAGAACTCCCTTGACGTGCTGTCTGGTTGGATCCGTTGCCACTGGTCCTGTTCGCTGCCAGCGAGGCCATGTAAGTGCGGCCATAGGTGAGGGCGGTCTGCGGCACTACGATCACGTGGTTGGCCGAGGCGGTGACGATGTTGATGGAGGCCGGCAGGCCACCCTTCAGCTTGCTATAGTCGTCGATGGAGATCCGGGCCTCGTACATCTGCACGCTGCTGACCGTGGAGGCGTTCGGGGACAGGGCGATGATCTTGCCCGTGAAGGTCTGG
>JBEKKU010000128.1:0-6625 GCA_050010575.1 Thermacetogeniaceae bacterium
GACCGGGCACAGGCTGGTGACCTCGTCACTCTCCAAGACCACTCTGGTCACTCCGGCAGGCTTGGAAAAGGTCTCCAGTTTCCGCCTGGGCTCCCGGACCGGCTTGCCCAGGGCTTCAAATTCCGGAATTGACTATACCTCCAAACGAAATGGATTGTATTTCACGCCCCAGTCAAAGGTGTCGACCTGCTCCACCCTTTTCAGCCAACCCACGATCAGGTAGGTCAGCGGGGTGGCGGCCGCCTCGTAAACCACCTTCCAGACATACTGGGCCACAATCATCTGGATCAACACACCACCCGGCACCAGGCCATAAAAACTGGCGGTGATGAAGAGCAGCGTGTCCACCCCCTGCCCGACCACCGTCGAGCCGATAGTACGCGTCCACAACCAGCGCCCGCCGGTCAGCTTTTTCATCACCGACAGGACAACGGAGTTGGAAAATTCCCCGGCCCAGTAAGCCACCAGAGAAGCGGCCACCAGCCTGGGAGTCATGCCCAGCACCGTGGCGTAAGCATTCTGGTGAGACCAGAAAGAAGGATAGGGAAGAGCGATCACCGCCAGGAAGACCACGGCCATCAGGGCATTACAAATAAAACCGATCCAGATCACCAGGCGAGACTTTTTATAGCCATAAACCTCAGTAAGCAGATCGCCGAAGAGGTAGGTCAGCGGGAACACGATCACCGCTGCCGGGAGCACCAGACCTGCCACCTGCATCAGCTTGCCGGCAACGATGTTGCTCACCAGCAGGAACATTACGAACAGGCAAGCCAGGATCACAAAGCAAGAACTAAACTCCTGATTGCATTTCTCGCTCATTGCAAAACCTCCTGTTTTTTTAAAGCGGGTTATCAGTGACCGCTTTTACTCTGACATGATTATTGTATCATATGAGGCCGGTAGTATATATTCTGACGACGTACCGCCGCGGAAATAAGATCAGGGGGCGATGCGGTTGCAGTCATGGTATGCGGCAGGCAGCATCCCTGGCGCCATTACGGCATCATAGGGCCTTGAGGTAGATCCGGTAGGTGCGGTAATGCAGTCCTCCGGCCCGCTCCACCACCCGGCGCGCCTTTTTGTTGTGCTCGCCGATGGTCGAACCCTCACCATAGCGGTAGCCCCGTTTTCTGGCGATGAAAAAAAAGTTGACAAAGAAGGCGAAGGGCACTCCCTTGTTTTCATACTCCGGCACCACGAACAGGTTGAAGATCCGGGCCGCGGTGATCCGGCGGCGGTACCAGTAGAATTTGAGGATGCCAAACGGGAACAGCCGTCCATCCAGTCTCTTCAAAACCTGATTATAGTCGTTCAGGGCCAGCATGAAACCGATGGGCATCCCTTCTTTAGAATAAGCTATCTGCAGATCATCCTCCTGAAAAATGACCCTTAACCTTTCAGCCTCGGCCCGAAGCTCCTCCAGGCTGGGAGGCGTCAGGTCGGCCCACTCCTCCGGCATGGCCGTATCCAGGATCCTCTTGATATCCCGGACGGCCAACTCGATCTCCTGCAGCTTGACAGACTTCACGTAAAAACCATACTTCTGGCTGGCGTAATCAACGATCTTCGCCAGGGTGTCCAGCCGGGAGGTGCGGGCATCCAGGTAATAGGCGTAGTAGTCTTCATATTTAGAGAATCCGTAATGCTCGAAAAGCTCTGCGTAATAGGGACGGTTATAGGAGTTCATAAACACCGGAGGGCCATCGAACCCCTCTACCAGCAAGCCCCGCAGGTCATCGGCGCTGTTGGGCGACATCGGCCCCTTGACGCTGTCTATGCCGCGTGTTTTCAGCCAGGAGGATGCGGCGTCAAAGAGGGCGGCGGAGACCGCCTCATCATTGACAGATTCGAACAGGGTGATATAGCCCTCCCGGCGCTGCTTCTTGAAGTTGCGGTCGTCGTTGATCCCCACTCCCAGGCGGCCTACCGCCCGTCCATTCTGATAAGCCATAAAATAGGCGCGAGGGCTATCCGCTTCGGGGGTGTCCTTATTTCCCAAGAGGGTTCCCAGCAGGTCCGATTTCAGGGGCGGTACCCAGTTCCGGTCACCCCGGTAGAGCTGCCAGGGGAGATTGATAAATGATTTCAGGTCGTGCTTGCTGCTAATTTCCCTGATCTCAACCGCCATTGCGATGTCCTCTCTAAGCGATGCTGCTGGCAGGCCAAGCTGCTAGTCAAGACCCAGCCCAGTTTGCAGGAACAGCTTCCGTAACTGTTCCTTCTGCTCCTCGTAGCTCCGCGGGTACTTGCTCAGCAACTCCTCGATGTTCTGCCGGTACCAGCGGTTGTTGTCCAACACCTTGTAGATGGTTTCTACCAGCTCTTCCGGTCGATGGCAGACCTCGCCGGTGCCGTGCTTCTTAATGATCGCCAGTGTCCCACGGTCGTTGGACAGCGCCGGCTCTAACACCACGCAGGGAGTTTTGCTGAGCAGGCTCTCGATAAAAACGCCGGCTGACGGCCTGAAGATCAGGCAGTCAGCCATGGCCAAAAACTCGTCGAACCGGTCGGTGAAGCTATAGGGCAAGATTTTGATCACCCGGGCCCGTTCTGTTAAAACAGTCATCTCCTGCAACAGCGCCTGGCTCCGGCCACACATGGCCAGCAAGTTATCCGGGCGTTCGTAGCTGCGGCACAGCTTCTTCACCACGTCCGTGACAAACCGGCCGCCATAGCCGCCGCTGACGATCATCAGGGTGCTGCGTCCGGTTGGAATGGCGTACTTTTCTTTCAGAACTGCGGCATCCTTGGGCTGGAAATGCTTGCTCTCTGCCAGGGGTCCGATCACCTGGCACCGGGCCTGGTTCCGCTGCACCAGCAGACGGCCCGGATCCCGGTAGATAGAGTTTCTGAAGCCCAGCAGCACAAAGTCCCGTAGGAAGCGCCCCACGTAGGCGAATTTCTGCAATAGGCGGGTGTCCCGGTTGAGCACATAGGAAAAGTAGCTCCACCTGAAATCGTAGCTCTGCACCGCCTCCGCGGTCTCGGGAAAGTAGACTACCGGAGTGGCGTTAACGCTTACCAGGTCGATAAAGATGGCAATATCCGTGATTACCGTATAGAAGGGAATCTGATGCTCCAGGGCATACTGGCCTAGAATCTTGTTGTAGCAATCGGATGTGCAGATGATCAGCGAGGGGGCCAGGGCTTCCACCTTGTCCATCATCCGCCCCGTGGCCTCCACCTCGGAGACCGGCAGCAGCAACAACCTGAACAGGAAGTTCACCAGGATGTCCAGGAAGTAGACGCATTTCTTCTGCAACAGGTAATTCCAGAGGCAGATGGTCAGGTCGGCCCCGGATGATTGGCAGAGAACACTGCCGACGGCCTTGATGATCTCCAGGCGATCGTCTCGAAGGATATCTTCGATGATGTTGGCCATGCGCAGGTGACCAGTACCCATAATCTCATAGACGATCAGCACCTTCTTGCGCTGCGGCTCTACGCCAAGCTGTTTCCGCTTTTCAGCCACCATGGCCACAATCCCTTCCCGTTGCATCCACGATAAACGTCGAATTCTGGCGACAATATCCACCAGTAAATTTCTGTGCCGCTGGTCATTTATCCTGCCCTTACCAGTCCCCGAATGCAAAAAGAAAGCCTGATCGCCAGCGGTTGGCCTAAATAAAAGGGCGCAGCGTGATTCACTGCGTCCTCATCTGTTATGCTATTGGGCAAGCTTCAGCGCTACTGGATTTGCGTCTGAGTGGTGGATATATTTTGCTGCGCCTTGGTCAGCATCTCCTGCGGCGCTGTTTCGACCTTGTACCAGCCCTTCTGGTTCATGATATTGAAAAGATTGTGCTGGTTCTCCAGGCACTTCTGCAATAAGCCGGTGCAGTGATTTCTGACGTTGGCATCAGATGCCTCCAGCGATGCCGAACATAACATTTCTGCCTCATGTTTCTGCAAATATAGCAGTGTTCCTGCCCATTCCTTTTCCTGCAGTTGATTAGCCATAACTCATATCCCCCTTGTTATTGTAGTTTACTCTTGTTGGTGACGATGGACGCCGTCGAGGAGATCCAGCTCTTGTGTTCGTTCCCCAGCGACTGCAGATAGGACTTGAACTGGGGATCGACGGCGCTGCTGGCAGCGAAGTCACAGTTCTTGGTGATCGACTCGAACATGCTGCTCATGTCCTCCAGATACAACAATTCTCTCGGCGTAAAATGGTGCACACATATCCCTCCATATTAGTTTTTCATATCTTTTGCCAAAGAGCGGAATAACATGCATGGCAATCTCTCTTTCCAAGGTTCCTGAAGTACCTGCCGCCTCCCAATTGATGCAGTCGCCACAGAACTTAATGACCGTAAAAAATAGTCATAAAAAATATTGACAGCCAGATCTATCTATGTGATAATGATTACATTAAGATAATTATTATATGTTAGGTGAATGTCATGGACGACATCCGGAAATTATTCAAGCAGAAGGGCCTAAGGGTCACTCCCCAGCGGGAGGCGATCTTCCGGTTGCTGGCCGGCAGCAAGGCTCATCCCACTGCCGAACAGGTCTACCAGAAAGTGCAACAAACCTTCCCATCCATCAGCTTTACTACAGTCTATAAAACCATGCAGGCCCTGGAGGAATCGGATTTGCTGCAGCGATTCAACACAGGCGCCAACGTTTATCGCTACGACGCCAACATTCATCCGCACCCCCATTTTATCTGCCTGACCTGCGGGAGGGTGGATGACATGAAGGAGTTTCCGGTCGACCTCAATGATTACATAGAGAGCGCGGCCAGATCCACTCCCAATCGGCTGAGCTTCATCAACCTGCATTTTTTCGGTTACTGTCCGCAATGTGAGCCAGGTAGCCAGAATCAATAAAGTCCAAAATAACCAAAGGAGGCAAGCACATGGATGAGTTGAGCAACGAGGCCAAGGTAGGGATCTGCAAGGGAACGGAACTGGAAGAGGATGTACGGATGGAATTTCGTGGCGAGACCTGGGAGGTGGGAGCTTACCTGGCTATGGCCCGCCAGGCACAGCGCGAGGGTTTGCCGGAGGTGGCCCGGGTGCTGGAGTCCATCGCCCTGGAAGAAGCCTGGCATGCCGCCCATTTCGCCGAACTTAACGGTGTGATCTCCGAGAGCACCAAGGATAATATCGAGAAGATGCTCAAGGGGGAGCTGGAGGCAAATCAAGGTAAGAGAAAAGCTGCCATCAAGGCCAAAGGGTTGGGAAACGAGCACGCCAGCGATATCCTGAATGAGTCATCCCGCGATGAGGCCAGGCATGCCCATGCCCTGGAAGGACTGCTGAAACGTTATTTCTAAACAGACCGATAAACGGCAAGATCGCACGATAGCAACAAAATGCCCCCTTAACTTTGACAAGATACTAGGGGGCATTTTTACGCCTCCGTGGGCCTGATTCCCTAGCGGAGAGGGAAGTTTAGGCAGGAGGCGAACAGGTGGCTGAAGTTCGGATAGGCGCTGAGCTCGATATACTCGGTAAAGTCGGCGATCATCGCCGCCCGTTGGTATTCACTGCGCGACAGCAATGCGGCCTTGGCCCCAGCCCCGGCGGCATTGCCCACAGGCCTCACCCGGCTCTCCAGGGCCTGGGGAATCAGGCCGATGGTGCAGGCGCTGTGGGGGTCGAGGTAATTACCAAAGGCGCCTGCCAGCAGCACCTGCGTCACTTCATCGAGACCGCAGCCGAGCCGCTCCAACAGCGCCTGGATCCCGGCAGCAATGGCTCCCTTGGCCAACTGCAACTCCCGGATGTCGCTCTGGGTAATCAGGATTGGCCGGCCGTCTACTGTCTCCGGCGCAGTTGCCAGCACGAAGGCCTTGACGCCGCTTTCCAGCTTCACGCTCCGATCGGCATAGCGTTCCGCTCCCGCCGTCAACTGATCCGGGGCCAGGATCCGTCCCCTGAAATCTATAATACCCTGTTGTAGGAGTCCAGCTATCGCATCCAACAGGCCTGACCCGCAGATGCCTTGAGCCCGGCCGCCTCCAATGACAGTGAATTTGACGCCGTCATCGAAACGTACATGATCGATCGCCCCGATCGTGCCGCGCATGCCGCCACTGATCTGGGCACCCTCAAAGGCAGGCCCGGCCGCTGTGGAGCAAGCCACCAGGCGCTCCTTGGAGCCCAATACGATCTCCCCATTGGTGCCGATATCGATCGCCAGCTTAATGCCCTCGCTCCAATCGAGGTCCGTGGCCAGCAGCACCCCTACCGTGTCCGCGCCCACGTAACCCGCAATATTGGGCAGCACGTAGACCATACCCGCCGGGTTAACCTGCAGTCCCAATTCCCTCGCAGTCAATGCCATCGGTTGCTGGAGCACCGGAATGTAGGGCGCCAGAGCCAGATTCCTGGGGTTTATCCCCAGGAACAGGTGGTGCATGGTGGTGTTGCCGACCACGGAGACGGTGTAGATATCCTCCTGTTGCACTCCGACCTGTCCGACCGCCTCACCGATCAGGCTGTTGATCTCCGAAATGATCGCCTCATGCAGCTCTGCCAGACCGCTCTCTTCCCGTGCTGCAAGAGCGATCCGGGTGATCACATCGGCGCCGTACCTGGTCTGGGGGTTCAAAGCCGATACTGCGGCTAACTCCTGTCCTGTTCGGAGATCCAACAAATAACCGACC
>JBEKKU010000129.1:0-6600 GCA_050010575.1 Thermacetogeniaceae bacterium
CTGGGCGGCCTGCATGAAGCGGTGGCCCTGGCCGGCAGGCTGGCCGGGATAGCCTCACCGCAGGCGGTGACATACCATAAACCCGGCCTGACAGACATCTTCAGAGGCCTGGGCGCACTGGGGAACGTGCCGGACCTGATGGCTACGGCCAGGCTGCTGCAGGGTTACGCCCCGCAGTAACTGCCGCCTGCCTATACCACCTTAAAATATTAGGGGAGGCTGCTGGAATGTGGGAGTATCTGGTTGGCGTAATCGCAGAGCCGGGGCGGGCACTGCGCGAGGTTGCCGAAAAGAAGCTGTGGAAAGAGGGCCTGCTCCTGGTAGTAGTGCTGGCGCTATTGAACGGGGCCGTCAGCCTGGCGACCGCCAATTCGTCGAGCGCCAACCTGTCAGACCCGGAGTTGGCCAGGTTCCTGACCAGCCTATATAATCCTGCTGTTTTCCTTCCTTTTATCCTGGTGACCGCTGCTCTGTCATGGTTCCTTTCCGGCGCCATCTACTACGGATTCAGCAGGCTGTTCAAGGGGACGGGCACCCTGGCGGGCATGCTGGCCGGCCTCGGTTTCGCCATGACCCCGTACCTGCTGAGCGTTCCCCTCTCCGCCCTGGCGCTGCTGCTCGGCCAGACGACCGCCTCGCTCGTGGGAGGGGTGGCTGGTTTTGTGGCCGGTCTCTGGATCCTGGCGTTGAACGTGCTGGCGATCAGGGAGAGCCAGCAGCTCGATACCGGCCCGGCGATCGGCGTGATGCTGATCACTATCGCCTCCTTCTTCGTGCTGGCGCTCATCATCGGCATCCTCATCGCCATCATTGTGGCGATCGCCGCCTTTCTGGGCGGATCCATCCCCAGCTAGCTTCCATTCCCTCTGTTTTTACCCTTAATGAAGCTTGATGGGCCGGCTGGCGGCTGCAGGTTTCTGTTAGCAGGCAACGCCATAATTGACACGCCGTCCGGGGAGGCTTAGAATACAGCGCGAAGCCGATCTGAAGGCGCTATTTGTACTTGTAGGAAGGTGAAAACATGCGACAGGTTCCCAGAGATCCCGGGCTGACCGCCAGGATGTTCTTTACCATGTTCCTGCTGGCCGCCCTCTACCTGCTGTTCATTGGGGTCCTTTACCAGGCCGGTGTCGGTTTCACCGGCCTGGTCCTCATCGCCGGCGGGATGCTGCTGCTGCAATACTTCTTTGCCGACCGCCTGGTGCTGCTCTCCACCGGGGCCAAGGTACTTCGTCCGGAGGAGGCGCCCGAACTGCACGCCATCGTCTACCGGCTGGCCGTCCAGGCGGGCATCCCCAAGCCGAGGGTGGCCCTGGTGCCCACCCCGGTGCCCAACGCCTTCGCCACTGGCCGGAGTCCCGGCCACGCCGTGGTGGCAGTGACCCAGGGCCTGCTGGACCGGTTGAACCAGCAGGAGGTGGAGGCGGTGCTCGCCCACGAACTGAGCCACGTGCGCAACTGGGACATGGCCGTGATGACCATGGCCAGCTTCTTCGCCACGGTGGCCTCTTTTTTGATGCGCTACTTCTTTTTCTTCAGCGGCGGGATCTTTGGCAACGACCGGGAGGACCGGGGCAACAGCGCCGTTCTGGTTTACATAGCCTCGCTCCTGGTGTGGGCGATCAGTTACCTGCTGATCATGGCCATCTCCCGCTACCGGGAGTTCGCCGCCGACCGCGGCTCCGCCTACCTGACCGGCGCCCCGGCAAATTTGCGCAGCGCCCTGGTCAAGATCAGCGGGTCCCAACTGACCCGGGCCCAGGGACTGGGTCAGGGACAGGGACAGGCGATCAGCGCCTTCCTGATTATCCCCTCCGCCCAGAGCGCCGGAGAGACCATCGCCGAGCTGTTTTCCACTCACCCCTCTCTCAAGCACCGGCTGGCCTACCTGGAGGAGTTGGAGCGCGAGATCAACCATTGATCCGATAGCTAACCACCCCTAATACCCCCGCTTCTGAAAGCGGTGGGATAAGGGGTGGTTAGCGGGTGCCCGGGTGCCCGACCCAGAGGGTGCCCCGGTGGGGCGGGATTGGCTCAGCTAAACATCAGGTGGGGTTATAACCCCACCTGATGCTAGTTTCGCCTTATAATGGTGGCGATAGCCCAGACGGCGATTCCCTCCCTACGGCCGACGAAACCCAGACCCTCGGCGGTGGTCGCCTTGATTCCCACGTTGCCTGGCGGAATGCCCAGCGCCACACCGATCCGCTGCTGCATCAGTTCAACGTAGGGCGCCAGGCGGGGGACCTCGGCGGCAATAGCCAGGTCGACCTGATTGACTGCATATCCCGCCGCCTCAAGCATGCTCCGGACAGATGCCAGTAGGGCCAGGCTGGGAGCATCCTTCCAGCGGGGGTCGCCAGGAGGAAAGTGCTGGCCGATATCCCGCAGCCCAGCGGCGCCCAGGCAGGCGTCCATCAAAGCATGCAGGGCTGCGTCCGCATCCGAGTGGCCGGCCAGGCCGGGGCCTTCCGGAATCTCCACTCCTCCCAGGAATAGTGGCCGTCCGGGGTCAAAGGGATGGACATCGTAGCCGATCCCCACGCGCACCGTTGTTGGTATGGCCAAACCAGAGGCAGCAGAAACAGGCGCCTCAAGCGCCCTCTGATCCAGCAGGGCCTGTGCCATGCGCCAGTCCTCCGGAGTGGTCACCTTGATGTTGTCGTAGTCCCCCCGGTAGACCTCCACCGGCGCCCCCAGGCGTTCTACCAGGGAGGCGTCGTCCGTGCCTACGAAGCCGTCACGCTCCGCTGCAGCATAGGCCCTCAGCAGCAGGTCGCGCCGGAAGATCTGGGGAGTCTGGGCGGCCCACAGCCTGCGGCGGTCCGGGGTGTCCCTGACCTGTCCGGACTCATCCACCAGCTTGATGGTCTCCTTGACCGGCACCGCCACGACCAGGGCTGCACCCGGCGGTGCCGGGTCCGCGCCCGGACTACTGGGCCCAGCACCGCCACGGAGGCGCGTCACCGCCCCCTGCAACAGTTCCAGGGACAGCAGCGGCCTGGCGGCGTCGTGTATGGCCACCAGGATGCAGACCTCCGGCAGCGACCTCACGCCGGCTGCCGCGGACTCCTGCCGTATTGCCCCGCCATCAACCACGGCGACCAATTTTCGCAAACCATAGGGGGCCAGCAAGGCGCGGCAGAAGGCTGCATCCTCCGGGTGCGAGACCACCACGTAGGCGTCCACCGCAGTTGCCGCCTCAAAGGTGAGGATGCTGTGCAAAAGCAACGGCCGGCCGCCAAGAGGAAGAAAAGCCTTGTTGATGGGGGCTCCCATCCTCTCACCCCGACCGGCCGCCAGGATCACGCCGCCGACCTTATCCAATCACTTTCACCTCATGATAGCGGCGAGGGTGCGAAGAGGCATCCTTGGTCGCCAGCTTCGGCTTAGCAAAGATCATCCGCCCCGCCGAGGTCTGCAGCACGCTGGTGACAACCACCGGGATGTTCTGCCCGATGTACCGTTTGCCGTTCTCGATCACGATCATGGTGCCGTCTTCCAGGTAGGCGATCCCCTGCCCGACTTCCTTACCGTCCCGGATCACATCCACCGCCCCGATCTCTTCGCCGGGCAGGTAGAGCGGCTTGACCGCGTTGGCCAATTCGTTGATGTTCAGCACCTTGACGTTCTCCAGCTCTGCCACCTTGTTCAGGTTGTAATCGTTGGTGACGACGGGAGCGTCCAGGCGCTTGGCTATCTTCAGCAGCATGGCGTCAACCTCGCTGCCTTCCAGGTTCTCGAAGTCCCGCACGTCAATTCTGATCCCCTGCTCTTTGCGCATCTTGTTGAGAATATCCAGGCCGCGGCGCCCCTTGTTGCGCCTTAGCAGGTCGGAAGAATCCGCAATGTGCTGAAGTTCTTCCAGGACAATGCGGGGAACGATCAGTGTCCCTTCCAGGAACCCGCTCTGACAGATATCGGCAATTCGCCCATCGATGATGACATTGGTGTCCAGAATCTTAAAATTCCCCCGCCCGCTTTCGGCCTTCGTCTTTCCCATGCGGAAAAAGGCGCCCAGGTTAGCCAGGTCGTCTTTCTTTTTCAAACCCACACTCAATCCCAGATAGCCCAGCAACAGGCTGGCCACCACGGTGACGTACAAGCCAACTACGGGAATACGGCCCAGGGAAGCCCCTAACAGGTTGGCGATCACAAGACCTACGATGATTCCAAAAGCACCGCCAAGGAGATCTTGCATCGGGGTTCGCTGAAGCGCGTTTTCAAAAATCCTGACCATCTGCAGCACGATCCGGATCAACCAGGGGGCGATCACGAAAGTGATCGCTGCAAACAACAGCACGATCACCGAGGCGATGATATACCAGCCGTAGCCGGTCGTCATCATGAAGCTCCTCATGAAGTCGAGGCCCCTGAGCAGATAGCTTATCGAGAATCCAATTCCTCCCCCGATCAAAGCTAATATGATCTGAATAATACGCCTTGCCATTTTTTCACCTCCCTTCCATAATTACTGTTATACCCTTATTTTGGATAAACTCTGACTTCATTATACGTAAGATGTGTAACAACCGCAAGGGTGAGCCCCCAATTTATCCGATCGCTAACCGCCTTATCGCTGCCAGCGCCCTGGCGGCGGCTAAGACAGAATTGACAACGCCAGAGGCATGACTCTATAATGAACTAAATGATTGATCAACCACGGGGAGGCCTGGCGCCAATGAAGGATCTACTTTGTGATGAATTCCAGAATACAGTATCGGAACTGCTCATGCGCCATCACAGTATTCTGGATGTCCTCTCGAAACTTCAGGAAGCTGCGGCCCGCACCAATAGGGCTACCGTCAAATCGGTCACCGGGTGCGGCTGTCTTCAGGTGGAAGCCAAGAAGAAACAGATTCCCCCTGAAGTGACACTCCTCGACCTCAGGGATTACTTCGAAAGCCACCTGCAGGGCGAACTTTGCCCTAACTGCCGGGAGATCATCGAAACCGAGATCGGCCGAACCCTCTTCTACCTGACCGCCCTCTGCAACCTCCTCGACCTCAACCTCTACGATATCTTTCTCAAGGAGCACAAAACCTGCACCACTCTTCGGGTCTTCAATCTTACCTGAATCGGTGACCTTATTCCTTGAGCCCTGTTCGCTGCTACATGTAGCGGTCAAGCATTACCTGTTCCTGCAGACGGCGCATACCGTTCTTGATTGCCCGGGCCCGGGCCTCGCCAATCCCCTCCACTGTGTCCAGTTCCTCGATGGAAGCCTTGACAATATTCTGGAGCCTGACAAAAGCCTGGACCAGGTTTTCGATGATCAGGGTCGGCAGCTTGGGGATCTTGTGGAGGATCCGGTAGCCGCGGGGAAACACCGCCAGGTCGAGAATGCCGGAGGCGGCCCCATAGCCCAGGGCGCGGCTGAAGTTGGACAGCTCCAGCAGCTCTTCGGAGGAAGAGTTGCCCAGGTACTGTTTGATCTCGCTCACCGATTTGTCGCTGGTAGCATGGTAGTCCTGAATCACGTAGAAGAGTTCATCCTCCACATTGGCCACCAGTTCTTCCGCCTGCATGGTCACCAGGCGGCCCTCAACCCCCAGTTCGATGATGTAGCCCTCCAGCTCCCGGACGATCCGCAGTACCATCTCGCCCCGCTGTACCACCTTGGCGACATCAAAGACGGTCACCAGCTCTTCAAATTCCAGGGCGGTCAGGTTGACCAGGGCCTTGTCGAGCACCCGCTTGTACCGCTCCAGGGTCTGAATTGCCTGGTTGGCTTTGGATAGAATCACCCCGATCTCCTTGAAAATATAGCGGGATGCCCCCTTGTAAAGGGTGATCAGGCCCCGCCGGTGGGAGATGGCGATCACAATCGTTCCAGTCTGGCAGGCGAACCGCTGGGCAGTGCGGTGCCTGATCCCGGTCTCCTCCGAGGGGATCAGGGGGTCTGGCACCAGCTGGGTGTTGGCGTAGAGGATGCGCTGGGCATCCTGACTCAGGATGATGGCGCCATCCATCTTGGCCAGTTCGTAGATGTTCGGGGGCGTAAATTCGGTATCGATCTGGAAACCCCCCTCGACCAGTTCCAGAATCTCCGGGCTGTCGCCAAGGACGATCAGGGCGCCCATCTTAGCCCGCAGGATGCTCTCCAATCCCTCCCGCAGTGGCGCGCCCGGGGCCAGCATCTTCAAGGCCCTTAGCATTTCTTCCTTCTCGTCGCGTAATTCCCGCTTCTCTGGCCGCTCCTCCCGGGTTTCTTTCAACTTTTCAGGTCGCTCCTCCCGCGGCTCTTTCTGCTCCCGGGCTTCCCTGGCCTCTGCTGATGCACCCGCTACAGCGGCGGTAGCCGGCGCCACTTGTGGCGCTGTGGACCGGGCGCGGCTGACGACATCTGATGCCGGCTCTTTCTCCCGCGCCGCCTCCTTGGAACCCCGTCCCTTCGGCGCCCGTTCCTCTCTGGTTTTTTCCTCGTGCAGCAGATCTTCTTTCAATACCCTCTTCCTCCATCACTAGGTTAGGACAACACTTATCGGTCACAATGACCGGTCCAGAGCCTCACGGACAGTCTTGACACCGATCAGTTCCAGGTCCGGGTAGCGCTCTTGAATCTCTATATTGCGCTCCGGCATGATGAATCGCCGGAAC
>JBEKKU010000130.1:0-6574 GCA_050010575.1 Thermacetogeniaceae bacterium
CATGGACAGCATATTTCCGGTTGTAGCCCAAAGTGTTCACCAACTCATTGATAATCAGTGATTTTTCGGTTCTTGAAGAAGCGTTCTTGTAGCGATTGCACACGGTACCCAAGTACTCCCGACGGCTCGACATCGACATACCCAAGACACATCCCCTCGGTAAGATTTCGATGTGAGTGATCCGGATCCCCTTGGGTTAGATTTTAGCTGAGTGATCGCGGGAAGTTGAAGGAAAAGGCGGTAAATGGTACAATGAAGGGGAGACAAGCTGCAAATCCGGCAGCTTTTAGCTGTTGTTTTGCTCGATGTCGGCATTATGCTGCAAAATCAACGGCAGCAGGCGCGAGGTGCGCCGGATAAGCGAGGGATTGACACTTTGAAAACCGAAAACAGCACGATCATCCAAGTTGATATCAACCAGGAGGTGAAGCGGTCGTACCTGGACTACGCCATGAGCGTGATCGTCGGACGAGCCCTACCCGATGTCCGCGACGGACTGAAGCCGGTGCACCGGCGGATTCTCTATGCCATGTATGACACCGGGATGGGGCCGGACAAACCCCACAAGAAGTCGGCGGTCGTGGTCGGCAACGTGCTGGCCCGCTACCACCCCCACGGTGATGCCTCGGTCTACGACGCCCTGGTGCGCCTGGCTCAGCCCTTTGCCTGCCGCTACCCCCTGGTGGATGGCCATGGCAACTTCGGCTCGGTGGATGGCGATGCCGCTGCGGCGATGCGTTATACCGAGGTCCGGCTGGCCCCCCTGTCCCTGGCCCTGGTCGCAGATATCGACCAGGAGACGGTGGATTTCATCCCCAACTATGACGGCAGCATGACCGAACCCTCAGTACTCCCCAGCCGGGTTCCCAACCTGCTGATCAACGGCTCGGCCGGGATCGCCGTGGGCATGGCCACCAACATCCCGCCCCATAACCTGGCGGAAGTGGTCAGTGGTCTGGTTTACCTGATCGATCATCAGGAGGCCGCGGTCGAGGACCTGATGCAGTTGATTCCCGGCCCTGATTTTCCGACCGGCGGTTTCATCCTCGGGGAGGACGGCATCAAATCGGCCTACAAGACCGGGCGGGGCACCATCATCATGCAGGGCAAGACAGAGATCGAGCGCACCGACAGCGGGCGCACCCATATCCTGATCACCGAACTCCCCTATCAGGTCAACAAGGCCAAGCTGGTGGAACGGATCGCCGAGATGATCAGGGAAAAAAGCCTGGACGGAATCAGCGACCTGCGCGACGAATCCGACCGCAACGGCATGCGAGTGGTGCTGGAGCTGCGCCGGGATGCCAACGCCAGTGTGATCCTCAACCGTTTGTACAAGCACACCCAGCTCCAGGAGAGTTTCGGGGTGATCATGCTGGCCCTGGTGGACGGAACGCCCCTGGTCCTCAATTTGAAGCAGGTGCTGTCGCATTATCTTGATCATCAGGTAGTGATGGTAACTCGTCGCACCCGGTTTCAACTCAAGAAGGCCGAAGAGCGCCTGCACATCGTGGAGGGCCTGTCCATCGCCCTGAACCATCTGGACGAGGTGATCGCCCTGATCCGCCGATCCCGGACGGTGGATGAGGCCCGGCAGGGGCTGATGCAAAACTTCGGCCTGAGCGAACTACAGGCCCAGGCAATCCTGGACCTGCGGCTGCACCGCTTGACCGGTCTGGAGCGGGAGAAGGTGGAGGCTGAACGCCGGGAATTGGAGGAGCGGATCGCCAACCTGAACAAGCTGTTGGCCGACGAGCACCTGATCCGCGGCATTATTCGCAAGGAACTGCTGGAATACAAGGTCAAGTTCGGGGATGAGCGGCGCACCCGGATTGCGGGGCCCGCCCCCGAATTTAGAAAAGAGGACACCATTCCGGAAGAGGACGCGGTGATCACCCTCACCCACCGCGGCTACATCAAGCGCATCCCGCTCAATGCATACCATGGGCAGCACCGCGGGGGACGCGGGGTGACTGCTCTGACCACCCGCACCGAGGACTTCGTGGAGAACCTGTTTGTGACCACTACCCTACACTACTTGTTGTTCTTCACCAATAAGGGTAAGGTCTACCGGCTGCGGGTCTACGACCTGCCCGAGGGCAGCCGCCAGGCCAAGGGCACTGCCCTGGTCAACCTGCTTCCCTTCGCCGGGGACGAGGATGTCACCGCGGTTATTCCCCTGCGGGAGTTCAGCGACAACAACTACATCTTTATGGCCACCAAGCTGGGGATCGCCAAGAAAGGCCGCCTCATCGAGTACGACTCCGCCCGCCGGGACGGCATCATCGCCATCCACCTGCGGGACGGGGACGAGCTGATCGGGGCGAAGCTGACCGACGGCAGGAGCCAGATCATCCTGGCCACTCGCAACGGCATGGCGATCTGCTTCCCGGAGGATGCGGTGCGGCCCACCGGGCGCACTACCTCGGGCGTGCACGGCATCCGCTTGCGCGGGGACGACGAGGTGGTGGGAATGGAGCGCAAGGAGGACGCCGGTGATCTGTTGGTGGTGAGCGAGAAGGGCTACGGCAAGCGCACTCCTCTGAAATCATACCGGCCCCAGGGGCGCGGCGGCAAGGGTGTCACCACCCTCAAGCTGACGCCGCGCAACGGCCGGCTGGTAGGGATCAAGGTAGCCGGCAGCAGCGATGAGGTGCTTCTGATGAGCTACGAGGGGATCGTCATCCGCATCCCGGTCGGAGAGGTCTCCCGGCAGGGCCGCAGCACCCAGGGTGTGCGGCTGATGCGTATGGATAAGGGAGACCGGGTAGTGGCAGTGGCAAAACTGCCTCCTGCCAGTCTCAAGGAACTTTAGTTTCAAGGCCAGATCAACTACGCTGCCTGCCGGTCCGGCGGGCAGCTTTTACCTCAGGCGGTATTGGCGCCGGGCAGCGTTTGTCGCCTGACCTGGTGCCTGATTTCAGGGTTGCGCTCTAACTATATAATATATATAATCTTACTAGTGTATTAGTACTAACATAGACCAACGGTGTCATGGCCGGTTTTTTTATGACTTCATACGGGCCCCGTCTTTACTTGTCATTCCCAGAGGCCTGGAGTAGAATATAAAAAATCGCGAGATGACGTGAAGAAACGAAGGGATGGGATTGACCGTGGAAGAAAAAGGAACCTGGAAGTTGAAGAAGGGTCTGGCGGAGATGCTCAAGGGCGGCGTGATCATGGATGTGACCACTGCCGAGCAGGCCAAGATCGCCGAAACGGCAGGGGCCTGCGCGGTGATGGCCCTGGAGCGCGTGCCGGCGGATATCCGGGCGCAGGGCGGGGTGGCCCGCATGTCAGACCCCGACATCATTTTGCGGATCATGGACGCGGTCTCCATCCCGGTGATGGCCAAGGCCCGGATCGGGCACTTTGTGGAGGCTCAGATCCTGGAAGCCCTAGGCGTTGATTATATCGACGAGAGCGAGGTCCTAACTCCCGCCGATGAGGCGCACCATATCGACAAGAATCGGTTCAAGGTGCCCTTCGTCTGCGGCGCCCGGGACCTGGGTGAGGCCCTGCGGCGCATCGGCGAGGGGGCGGCGATGATCCGCACCAAGGGCGAGGCCGGCACCGGCAACATCGTGGAAGCAGTGCGGCACATGCGTACGGTAATGGGCGAAATACGCCGGCTGCAGAACCTGCCACCCGAGGAGCTGATGGCATCTGCCAAGAACTTGGGGGCGCCCTATGAGTTGGTCAAAGAAGTGGCTGCGCTTGGCAAGCTGCCGGTAGTCAACTTTGCCGCCGGCGGAGTAGCCACGCCTGCCGACGCCGCTCTGATGATGCAACTAGGATCGGACGGCGTTTTCGTGGGCTCGGGGATCTTCAAATCCTCCGATCCGGCAGCCCGGGCCAAGGCTGTGGTGGCTGCGGTCACCTACTACAACGACCCGAAGATGCTGGCGGAGATCTCCAGGGGTCTGGGTACGGCGATGCCTGGCCTGGAGCTGGCTACCGTCCCGCCCGAGGAGCGCCTGGCGGCGCGCGGCTGGTAACGAAACGCGGGGACGGTTCTCGTGTTTCGCCTTATTGCATAAGGCAAGTTCTAGAAAGGATCGCATAGCTGATGAAAGTTGGAGTGTTGGCGCTGCAGGGCGCCTTTAGGGAGCATGCCGCAGCCTTTAGGAAATGCGGCTGCGACTGCATAGAAGTACGGACGCAGGATGATGTGGCGGCAATCGACGCTCTCGCCCTTCCGGGCGGCGAGAGCACCACTATTGGCAAGTTGCTTGGCGAATATCAACTGATGGATCCTTTGCGGCAGCGTATCCGTGATGGCCTCCCGGTCTTTGCTACCTGCGCCGGTGCGATTGTATTGGCCCGGGAGATCATCGATAGCGACCAGCCGCGCCTCGGCCTGATGGACATGAAAGTCCGGCGCAACGCTTACGGGCGCCAGGTGGACAGCTTCGAGACCTCCCTGGCGATACCCTGCCTGGGCGATGAGCCCTTTCCCGCAGTTTTTATCCGGGCACCCCTGATCGAATCGGTGGGGCCCGGGGTGGAGGTGCTGGCCCGCTACAAGCATGGGGTGGTCCTGGCGCGCCAGGATAACATCCTGATCGGGACGTTCCACCCGGAATTGACCGAGGATCTACGCCTGCACCGCTACTTCCTGAATTTAATCAATAAAGCGATCGAGGATAAAAACGCAGGAATAAAAGTTAAATAAAAAGATTCAGCTGTTTTCAGCTTGTAAAAGTTGTCAATCAGGTGAAAAGGACCGCAGCCAGACGAACTCTGGAAAGTCTGGCGCCAACCTGGTACCCCACTAACGCCTATCATACCCGCTTTAGCGGGTGAGGCGCCCGGCGGGTACCCGGCAAGCGCGGACGCCGAAGGGGCAAGCCCGGCGGTCGCCATGTCCACCGGACATGGCGCGGGTGAAAATCTCAGGTAGGAGATAAAAGGGTATGGGAGAGGGCACGCTTCTCCCATACCCTTTTATTTTGGCCGCACAGCTGCGTGATGCCCTGATGGGTACTTTGTCAAGAGAGGTATCCGCCGGATTAAAACTGTGAAGGCTAGGATTATTGGCAAGGATAACGAGAAACCAATTTAGGCGGAAACGGGATGGGAGGAAAAATGAATGGAATTGCAGAGAACCCCGCTATTTCCAATGCACCTGAAGTATCGCGGCAAGATGATCGATTTTGGCGGATGGGAACTCCCGGTCGAGTATGAGGATACGGGAATTCTGACTGAGCACCGGCATGTCCGCCGGCATGCGGGACTGTTCGATGTCTCGCACATGGGCGAGGTCGACGTCAGGGGAGAACAGGCCGAGGCCTTTGTGCAGAACCTGGTGGTGAATAGCATCTCGGTGCTGGCGGAAAACCAGATCTGCTACTCGCCGCTCTGCTATCCGGACGGCGGTTGCGTCGACGACCTGCTGATCTACAAATATGCCCGGGACCACTTTTTCATCGTGTTAAACGCTGCCAACACGGATAAGGATTTCACCTGGATGCAACAGCAGGTTTGGCCAGGCGTATCTCTTCAGAACCTCTCCAGCAGCTACGCCGAACTGGCTCTTCAGGGCCCCGAGGCCGAGGCGGTGCTGCAGCGGCTCTGTGATGCAGATCTCGGCGCCATCAGGTATTACTGGTTCCATAACCAGGTGCAGATTGCCGGAATTGAATGCATCGTATCCCGCACCGGTTACACGGGGGAAGACGGATTTGAGCTGTTCACAGGCCCTGAATGGGCCTGCTCCCTCTGGGAAGCGATCCTCGAGGCCGGTCAGGGCCGGGTTTTGCCTATCGGACTGGGAGCCCGGGACTCTCTGAGGTTTGAAGCCAAGCTGCCTCTCTATGGCCACGAGATCGACAAGGAGATCACGCCCCTCGAAGCCCGCCTGGACCGGTTCGTCAAGTTGAACAAGCCATCATTCATTGGCCGGGAGGCCCTGGCGGGACAGTATCAGACACGGCCGCAGCGTTTGCTGGTGGAGTTTGAGATGGTGGGCCGGGGGATCCCCAGGGCCCACTATGAAATCCAGAAAGACGGGCAAGTGATCGGATGGGTGACCAGCGGCGGATATGCGCCGACCCTGGATAAAAATATTGGCTTGGCGCTGGTCAAGCGTGAATTCGCCGCCTCCGGTGAACAGTTCGACGTGCTTATCCGCAACAAGCCTGTCCGGGCGCAGGTTGGAGAAGGCATTTTTTACAAGCGCCAAAAAAATAGCTAGAGGAGTGAAAGAGATGGAAATCAAGGATGGTCTGTATTATTCAGAGGATCACGAGTGGGTCAGGGTGGATGGAGACAAGGCCTATATCGGGCTGACCGATTTTGCCCAGGGCCACCTCGGAGATATCGTTTTCGTGGAACTCCCGGACCTGGACAGCCTGTTCGAGGCCGGTGCAGCCATCGGCGCTATTGAATCTGTCAAAGCGGTGTCGGATATGCATACACCGGTCTCCGGGAAAGTGCTGGCGGTGAACGAGGCCCTGGACGACTCCCCGGAGCTGGTGAACCAGGACCCTTACGGGCAGCACATCGCGGTTCTGAAGATGAGCGACCGGGCTGATCTGGATAAACTGATGAACAGCGCTGACTATGCCGCCTT
>JBEKKU010000131.1:0-6393 GCA_050010575.1 Thermacetogeniaceae bacterium
CAACCTGCCGGAGATGTGCGCCCGGATCTTTTCCAGGCCGGCCAACTGGCTGCTATGGATCCAGGCAGAACTGGCGGCCATGGCCACCGACCTGGCAGAGTTTCTGGGCGGCACCCTGGGGCTGTACCTGCTGTTCCATATACCCCTGGTCTACGCCGGGCTGCTGACCGGGGCGCTGACCTTCGGCATCGTCTACATGGAGAAGTACGGGCAAAGGGTTGTGGAATGGATCATCGGCATACTGGTAGTGGTGATCTGCGGCGGCTACACCATCGAGCTGTTCCTGTGCAAACCGGACTGGGCGGCAGTGGGGTTGCACACCCTGATCCCCATGCTGCCGAACGGCCAGGCGGTGCTGATCGCCGTGGGCATGCTGGGCGCCACAGTGATGCCCCACGTGATCTACCTGCACTCCCAGCTGGTGCAGTGCCGGCAGCAGGGCTGCATCACCAATGAGCAAAAGCAGCGGCACCTGAGGATGGAGAAGATCGACATCGCCATCGCCATGAACATCGCCTTTGTGGTCAACGCCGCCATGGTGGTAGTCGCCGCCGCCGTGTTCTACCGGAACGGCATGCTGGTGGAGACGATAGAGCAGGCGCACCGGTCGCTTACCCCACTGCTGGGGACGCTGTCCAGCGGGGCCTTCGGCATCACCCTGCTGGCCTCGGGGCTGTCCTCGTCCGCCGTGGGCACCATGGCCGGGCAGACCATCATGCGGGGGTTCGTCAACCTGGATATCCCCATCAACCTGCGCCGGCTGATCACCATGGCCCCGGCGATGTTCATCATCGCCTCGGGGATCAACCCCATGAACGCCCTGGTGCTGAGCCAGGTGGCCCTGAGCTTCGCCCTGCCCTTCGCCATCATTCCGATGCTGCTGGTAACGCGGCGCCGGGACCTGATGGGCGCCCTGGTCAACAACCGCCTGACCAACATCCTGGGGTGGCTGATCACCGGAGTGATCATCAGCATGAATGCCATTCTCATGTATCTGACCTTCACCGGCCACCTCTAGGTGGACGCGGGGACGGTTCTCGCGTCCAGCGAAAGTGGACGCGAGAACCGTCCCCGCGTCCACCTTCCTACTGCAGGGCAGGGAGGTAGATCTCGAAGTGGCTTCCCTGACCCAAGTGGCTCCTGACATTGAACCAGCCGTCGTGATCGTTGACGATGCTGTGGGCCACCGACAGGCCGAGCCCGGTTCCCTTACCCGCTTGCTTGGTGGTGTAGAACGGCTCGAAGAGGCGGGAGAGAGTCTCCTCGTCCATGCCGGCGCCAGTGTCGCTCACCGACAGGCAGACGAAGCGGCCGGTACGGGTGACCTCCGGCTGGCCGGGACTGGGGCCATCGAGTATCAGATTCCGGGTCTCGATGGTAATGGCGCCTCCCTGAGGCATGGCGTCCCGGGCATTGACCGCCAGGTTGACCACCACCTGGTCGATGTTGCCGCAGTCGGCGCTGACCAGCCAGAGATCCTCGGCCAGCTGGATATTCAGGGCAATCATGCTCGGGGTCAATACTTGCTGCAGCGTCTCCCCCAGTTCCGCAACATTCTGGTTCAAGTTGACGGGAGTCCGGCACTGGGGCACCTGCCGCCCGCATAGCATCATTTTCCGAATCAGATTGGCCGAGACCTCGGCGGCTTTGTGGATCCTTCCAAAAGCCTTGAGCAGCGCTTCATCCTGGCCATGATGCCGGCAATAGAAATCGACACAGCCCTGAATCACCGTTAACTGGTTGTTCACCTCGTGGGCCACCCCTGCGGCCAGTTGGCCCTGCGCCTCCAGTTTCTGGGCCTGCAGCAATTGCTGCTGCAGATGATCGAGCCGTTCATAGGCCCGCCGGGCCTCCTCAAACAGCCGGGCATTCTCCAGGGCGGTGGAGATGACCAGGATATGCTGCTGGGACTGGAGCATCTCATCCAGGTACCGCCGCTCGGGGATCTCGCTCTGCAGTTCGGCGCTGAAGATCGCCATATTATCCTTCCGGGCTGCGGACCCATCCATCACGGTAGTACACCCCAGAACACTGTCATAAGGGCTGCCGGTATCCACCCGGCCCAGGCCTCCGATCAGCCAGCCCACCAGAAGCGCCAGCCCGGTGAAGATGAGATCGGCCGCCAGGGCCCTGCTCTGACCGCTCACCGGGGATGCCCCCAATATAGATACGAACGTCAGGAAACCACCGGCGACGGCAGCGGTGATCATCCCGGGCAGCCGGCCGCCGGAGGTGGCCGCAATGATCACCGGGACCAGCAACAGCAGTTCGACCGCAGTGTTCTCGCCAGCAAAGAGCACTGCCGCCAGGGCAAAGAGGAGGGCCAGCAGGGCGTAGGCAACCAGATCCGGGTCAATAATCCAGACATGGGTAAGCAGGTTTTTATGGAGGTATCCGGTCATGGCCCAGTAAAGTAGGAGCAGGCAAGCAACCAGGCCGACCCAGGTGAAGTGAGCGGTGATCTGCCCGCTATGGCCAGGACTCAGCCCCATGAGGACAAGCACTATTGTGCAGAGCAGCAGCCCGGCCAGATGAGTGGTGGTGACAAAGCTCAACATCTGGCTTTTACGCCGCGTCAACCAGTCTTCGCTCATGAGTCCTCCCCTAGTGCAAAAGGCATATATATGCAGAATTATGCGAATAGTGGAAAAAGGCTCCTGCCCCCGAAGGGTAAGAGCCTTTTTGTAAGTTGCTTTTTGTGTTGTCCCTACGGCTTACAGCTTGCTTACGTTGGCCGCCTGGGGTCCACGATTGCCCTGAACGACGTCAAACTGCACTCTCTGTCCCTCTTCAAGGGTCTTGTAGCCTTCGCCCTGAATGGCTGAGTAATGGACAAAGATGTCGCCGCCTTCATCCTGTTCGATGAAGCCGTAACCCTTTTCAGCGTTGAACCATTTGACTTTCCCTTGCATTATTTTTCTGCGCCTCCTTCCGTATTTCATTCAAAGCGGAATACCTTCAAAGCACCTTGCCTTTTCTGTGTAACAGGAGGCGGCAAAAGTCTTTTCAGTTCTTCCTAACTTCTAGAATATCTTAATACAAACATTTTTAAAATGCAACTTTCTTGCCCAAGAATTACACCATAATCCCCCAATTTTTTTCGGGGTCCGGTTGGCCTTTCTGTCATCCCTAGCCGGCACTTCGCCTGATCTCGGCAACCGCGAACCTGGCCATAAGCGGACGATCGCAGGATTGACACCCGGGGCCGAGGTATTATAATGAATAAGGCCGTTTAACCATTTTGCCCGCTAGCGAACAGGAGGAGAGTATGGCTGAACCCGGCATTGCGTCAGAGCCAGTGACTGGCATCGTGATCGTTGCCTCATTGACTAAACAATTCGGCTCCCGGCTTGCTGTTAACCAGATCAGCTTTGCCATTGCCCAGGGTGAGGTGTTCGGGCTGGTGGGGCCTAACGGCGCTGGCAAGACCACCACCGTGCGCATGCTGGCCACCCTGATCCCACCCACCGCGGGCAGCGCCAGTATCCACGGTTTCGACATCAGAAAGCAGCCCACGCAGGTGCGCCGGTATATCGGCTACGTACCCCAGGCCCTGTCCGCCGACGGCGACCTCACCGGGTATGAAAACCTGCTGATCTTCGCCAAACTGATCGGTATACCCCCTGCAGAACGCTCCAAACAGATCGAGGAGATCCTGGCCGTGATGGAACTCACGGATGCTGCTCACACGCGGGTGAAACAGTATTCGGGGGGCATGGTGCGCCGCCTGGAGATCGGGCAGGCGATGCTGATGAGGCCGAGCGTCCTGTTTCTAGACGAGCCCACCGTAGGGCTGGACCCGGTCGCCCGAGGAACAGTCTGGGAACTGTTGCATAGCTTCCGGCAGCAGTACCCGCTCAGCATTCTGATCACCACCCATTACATGGAGGAGGCGGAGGCCCTGTGCGACCGGGTGGCGATCATGAACCACGGGCGCATCGTCGCCCTGGGCAGCCCCGGCAAGTTGAAAGCGGCGACCGGCCAGCCCGGAGCCACTCTGGAGGATGCCTTCCGCTTCTTTACCGGGGGAGACTACGAGGAGGAGGCCAATTATAATGAACTCAAACGCACCCGCAAGATCGCCAGACGCCTTGGCTGAGCAGTGGTCGTCTGTGCCCCAGGCCTCCTGGCTGATGGTCTGGCTGCGCGGCATCGCCACAGTAGTCGAACTGGAAGTCCGCAAGCTCTGGCACGACCCGACGGAGGTGGCCACCAGAGCGGTGCAGCCGGCCCTGTGGCTGCTCATCTTCGGCCAGGCGTTCGGGCGCTTGCGGGCAATCCCCACCGGCAACGTTCCCTACCAGGCTTTCCTGGCGCCAGGGATCCTGGCCCAATCAATGATGTTCATCTCGATCTTTTTCGGGATCGCCATCATCTGGGAACGAGACCTGGGTCTGATGCAGAAGCTGCTAGCCCTGCCGCTGCCCCGCAGCGTGTTCATCCTGGGCAAGTCCCTGGCCGCCGGCATCCGGTCGCTCACTCAGATGCTAGTCATATTGGCCCTGGCGGCCATCATGCGCATACCCCTGCGCTGGCAGTTGCTGCCGCTGCTAGGCGTGATCGTCACCATCATGCTCGGCGCCATGATCTTTGCCAGCTTTTCGATGATCCTGGCGTCGATAGTCAAAACCCGGGAACGCTTCATGGGCCTGGGACAGCTTTTTACCATGCCTTTCTTTTTTGCCTCCAATGCCCTCTACCCGATCAGCATCATGCCACCCTGGCTGCAGGCGCTCGCCCAGGTGAACCCCCTGACCTACGTCGTGAGTCTGCTCAGGGCCTTTCTGGTCACCGGCACGGTGAACGCCCCGGCCGACTTCACGATCCTGATCGCCGTCGCCGTGCTGATGGTGGCCATAGCCACCCGCCTCTACCCCACCGCCATCTACTAGCCGCACGTAACACGGGGACGGTTCTACGCAGGCAAGACCTGCTACAAAATCTGCCCCCACCACTCAGATTTAAAATAAGTTCGGCAGGTTTCCGATCCAGTGGATGATTGCAACTCTCCTGTAGCTCCCGGCCTCGACCATGGGTTAATAGGCCGGCCCCGGACCCTGCGTCCAATCACCGCCGGGGCCTCCGATCAGCTCAGCCCCGCCGGTAGTGACATTAAACGTATGCCTGTGGTGCTCCGGAACATTAGCGCTGTCTGTCAACCCGCCGAACTGGTGTACATGCGAGTTCTGGCCCGGAATATTCGGGCCGGTATTGCCGGAAACTGCATGGCTGTGATTCTGGACAACCTCAGTTGTAGTGTATGCGCCATGGGTATGTGGCACTCCCGCAAGCGCCGGCCTGGTAATTCCGGTAAATTGATGGCTATGGCCGGCGTCATGGGAGGTCACCCCAGAAAAGTTATGAACATGCTGCTCGTCAGACACTATCATCACCTCCCCTTATATATATTAGAGCGGTGGTGATATGTTGCGAGCAAAAAGCCTGCGCCGGCAGTATGCCAACGCAGGCTTCGGTGTCTGAAATTACCTTTGGAATCAGGAGAAACCTATTTGGCGGCGGCGGGGGCGCTCGCCTGCTTCTGGCTGAAGGTGAGGTCTTCGCCGGAGGCATCCACGGTGACCACGTCGCCGTCCTTGATCTTGCCTGCCAGCATCTCCTCGGACAGGCGGTCCTCCACCATCCGCTGGATCACCCGGCGCAGCGGACGAGCGCCGTACAACTGGTCGTAGCCCTTCTTCACCATCAGGTCCTTGGCCGCCTCGGTAAACTCCAGGTACAGGCCGAACTCGGCGATGCGCTTGGAGACCTCCCGCAGCATCAGCCCGACGATCTGCTTCATGTGCTCCTCGTTCAGGGAGTGGAAGACGATGATCTCATCCACCCGGTTCAGGAACTCCGGCCGGAAGGTGCGCTTCAGCTCCTCCGTCACCCGTTCCTTCATCGCCTCATAATCCCTGCTGGCCGCCGTCGCCATCCCCTCGGGTTTGAAGCCCATCCGGGATTCCTTCTTGATCAGGTTGGCCCCCACGTTGGAGGTCATGATCACCACGGTGTTGCGCATATCCACGGTACGCCCCTTGGCGTCGGTCAGCCGGCCGTCCTCGATCACCTGCAACAGCACGTGGAACACGTCCGGGTGCGCCTTCTCGATCTCATCGAACAGCACCACCGAATACGGCCGCCGGCGCACCGCCTCGGTCAACTGCCCGGCCTCCTCGTAGCCGATGTAGCCCGGAGGCGCTCCCAGGAGGCGCGAGACCGTGTGTTTCTCCATGTACTCGGACATGTCGAAGCGGACCATGGCGCTCTCGTCGCCGAATAGAGCCTCGGCCAGCGCCCTCGCCAGTTCCGTCTTGCCGACGCCGGTGGGCCCCAGGAAGATGAAGGAGCCGATCGGGCGCTTCGGGTCTTTCAGTCCGGCCCTTGCCCGCC
>JBEKKU010000132.1:0-6377 GCA_050010575.1 Thermacetogeniaceae bacterium
ACTGAACCGTTCGACTTGCATGTGTTAAGCACGCCGCCAGCGTTCGTCCTGAGCCAGGATCAAACTCTCCAAATAAGCTTTTTTAACAAATCGCTCTGCACGGCTATTCAGTTTTCAAGGACCTGTGGTTACCCACCCTCGTTACTTGAGGGGGGACAACGTTTGTAATATTAGCACGGTCATTAGTGCTTGTCAAGAACCATTTCCGCTATTTTTATACGGATGAAAACGTAATAATAATATACCACCGCTCCCTTTTTCCATGCAAGGGCAAGGAGCGGGGCGCAATCTGTGAGATGAAAGTGCATTTATGACAATGCTCACATTATTTCAACTTTTTGGCGCATGGCATTTTCTTTTTTATCCGATAGCTAACCGCCCCTAAACTCCCACTTTTTAAGTGGAAGGTAAGCGGCGCTAAACCGGGTGCCCTCTTGATGGGGGCGGGATCGGCTCAACTAAGCCTCAGGTGGGTAACCCATCTGAGGCAAGTTTCGCCTTACGGCGAGCCTCCGGCGTAAAACCTCACGTATACAGGTGGCACCTGGCCAACGATCACGGTATCCGTAATCGGAACCTGGGTGCTGACAGTAACGTCGGAGGTGATCAGGGGCACCACCACTTTGACTTGGGTCTCGATGTCCAGGTACAGCCGATGGCGTGTCTGGTTGATCCCGGCCTCTTCAAACCGGTCGAAAACATTGGCGCGTACCGTGCCGATCGGATAGATAGAAACCCGGACCCGGGGGCCATAGTTTGCTAGCAGTTGGCTTCCCAGCACCTGTCCGACAGGAATGGCGAACTGTTGATTGACCAGACTCTGCAGCGAGGCCTGGATTGCCAGGGTCGTGTCTGATGCCAACTGATTGATGCGCACGAGATTCGGCTGCATCAATACAATATGGCCCTGGGCGTCTTTCTGCACCATGATCAACTGGCTGTAATCGACAGTGGCGATCTCGTTTTTAATCGCCCGATTGACCGCCTCTGTCGCCACCCAGCGCGCCTCAGCCTCGGCTATCGTTCTGATGGTAGGCTTCAGGTTATGCTCGAAGACAATGAAACCTACAATCAGAATCACCGCAGCCACAAACACGGCTAACGGGATCCACCTGGTATCCGGTGCCCGGTGATACAAACTGCCACCTCCTTGCAATTACCCCTCCATATATATGTAGGCAACAGCGAAGAGGTGCCAGCTCTTTTCAAAGAATTTCATTTAAATTTAAAAATTATTTATGCAGACAGGCTATCCAAGTGGTTGCCGGCGCCCCACCTTGCCAGCGCTGAGAACCATTCCACCGCGCAGCGCCACGCATACCCAGGACCATTGTTTCTTTAACAGAACATTTTTAAGAATGTTTTTTTACCCTTCTTTAGCAATAAATAACCATTATCACAACTATCAAGCCCTATAATGGTGTCAACATTCTCGATCTTCTTGCCATTAATGGCGATACCGCCTTGCTGTATTATTCTTCTCGCCTCTGACTTAGATGGTAAAAAATTATTGAGCGTTAATAATTCAACTATATTGATTCCTTTCTCCAAAAGGCCCTGGTCTATCTTACAGCTAGGAACATTATCAAAGTTTATATTGTTACCGAACAGTGCATCGACGGCATCTAGCACTTTATCCGCCTCTTCAGGGCCATGAACAAGCTTGGTGATCTCATAAGCCATCAGTCGTTTTGCCTTGACAATATTCTTCTTACAATCTTCCTCAATTTGCTCACTTGGAATTGAAGTGAAAAGCTTGAGCAGCATCTCGGTATCTTCATCATTTACATTATAAAAATATTGATAAAAATCAAACACTGTGGTCTTTTTTCTGGCCACCCACAAAGTGCCCTGTTCAGTTTTGCCCATCTTTTTCCCTTCTTTGGTCATCAGAAGAGGACAGGTCAGACCGAACATCTTATCTTCCATACTGTCATTGGCATCAAACTCACCGTGGTAGTTGAGTTTTCTCCCTAAATTAACGCCTGCAACAATATTTCCCCACTGGTCACTGCCACCTATCTGCAGGATACAGCCGTACTTTTTATTAAGATGCACAAAGTCATATGCTTGCATCAGCATATAACCCATCTCCAGAAAAGTAAGGCCACCTTCCTCCAAGCGCTTGGCATATGTCTCAGCCGCCAACATCTTGTTAACATTAAAATGAATGCCGATATCTCTCATGAAATCGATGTAACTGTATGGGTTGATCCAGTCGGCATTATTCACAATCAGCGCTGGATTTTCTCCATCAAGCCTGATAAAGCGTTTAGCTAATGTTCGAACTTCTTCCAGGTTATGTTCGACTTCTTCTTTGGAAAGAATTTTACGCAAATCACTTTTACCGCTGGGATCTCCAACTAGGGCAGTAGCGCCTCCGATCAGAAGGATGCCCTTATGCCCGGCATCTTGCAAGCGTCTAAACATCATCAACGCAAAAAAATGGCCTATATGAAGACTGTCAGCTGTGGGGTCAATGCCAAGATAGAATGTCATTGGCGGGCCATCAACCACTCGCCTGATCTCGTTTTCATGCGTCGCTTGATAGATATAGCCTCTATCCTTTAAGGCCTGGAAAACACTTTTTTTCATCAATCTCATCCTTTAATAATAGTTGGCGGAAACAGATCATTTCGCCCCAAGAACAGCTTTTTTATTATAGCACCGCTGCCAAAAGTTTATCAAAATAACGTGAGCTTTTCCAGAATCTAATAGACATATTAGATCTCTAATTGTCTTGGCAAATTGTTTTGCCGATCCTGTGTCTTGATGCGCCCTCCGAAGAGCCAGCCCTGGATGTCGTCGAGGCAGGAATAGATCGCCGGCACTACTATCAGGGTCAGCATAGTGGAGGTGATCAGTCCGCCAATGATGGCGTGGGCCATCGGCGCCCTGAGTTCGGCGCCCGACCCCAGCCCCAGGGCGAGCGGTGTCATACCCAGGATCATGGCCAGCGAGGTCATCATAATCGGGCGGAAACGGGTGCGGGCTGCGATGATCAGCGCCTCGCCGCGCCCTGTCCCACGCCTTCGCTCGGCCTTGGCAAAATCGATCAGGAGGATGGCATTCTTGGCCACCAACCCCATCAGCATGATCACGCCGATCAGCGACATGATGCTGAGCTGGCTCCGGCCAACCAGCAGGCCGAGAATGGCCCCGATGATCGCCAGCGGTTGGGCCATGATAATGGCAAGGGGATCGATGAAGCTCTCGAATTGGGCAGCCAGGACGAAAAACATGAATACTATGCCGAGGATCAGCGCTACCCCCATGGATGAGAAACTCTCGCCCATCATCTCGGAGGTCCTGCCTGCAGCCAGGCTGTATCCGGGAGGCAATTTCAGCTCCTGGGCCACCTGGCGCGAGAAAGCGCTATTAAAATCACCCATGGAGGCGCCCTCCATGAGGTTGCACGACAGCTCGATCTCCCTTTGCTTGTCATAGCGCCTCAATTCGCTGGGGCTGGTGGAGAAGACCCGCTGGCTTACCTGGCTGAGTGAGATCATCGGCTTGTCGCCGCCCCCGGGTGGGCTGTTCTGGCTCTGGATGTAGATGCCGCTCAGGTCCTCGATATTCTGGCGCTGACCCTGGCCAAGGCGCAACCTGACATCATAGAGGTCGCTGCCCTCCTCGTACTGCCCAACCACCGTGCCGCTGAACAGCGTGTTCAGGGCGCTTCCGACCTGCGCCGTCGATACCCCAAGATCAGCAGCCGCAGCCTGGTCGATCTGCACCTTGACCTCCGGCTGGCCAGGCTTGAAACTGCTATCCACATCCACCGCCCCGGGAATGGTGGCCATGATCTGCTGCGCCTTGACGGCATATGCCTGCAGGGCGTTGTCGTCCTCGCCCTGTAGTTCAAAGGTAACCGACTTGCCGGCGCCCCCCATGCCGGAGGCGGTGTCGACCGCAGCCTGCATGCCGGGCAGCGCCTTCAGATCATCCCTGAGAGCGGCGGCGATCTGTTTGGCCGTCCTGTTCCGCCGGCTGCGGTCGACCATCTTCACATAGATGCTCACCTGGCTGGCCTGAACCGTGGAGTAGGTCTGGGTCACCTCGGGATATTTATTGAGTATGCCGAGCATCCGGTCATCCATGCTATTGGCGGCGTCGAGGCTGAGGCCCGAGTCCAGATTGGCGGTGATGGAGATCTCCCCGGTATCCTGGTCCGGAATAAAGGTGAAACCGAGCCGGGGGACCCCCAGTACGACGATCACGAAGAGCAGGAGAATGACCATGCCGCAGGTGGCCCAGGGGCGCCTCAGCACTGTTGCCAACATCCTGCCGTAGAAACCGGACAGCTTTTCGAACAACCCGTTGAACCAGGCCAGGAATCCCCCCAACCAGCCGCCAGGCAATCGCTCATCCTCTTTCAGGTTGCGCGCGGAGAGAATTGGCACCACGGTAAAGGAGACCAGCAGGGAGACCAGCACGGCGAATACTACCGTCATCCCGAACGGCACGAAGAGACGGCCGATGATGCCGGTCATCAGGCCCATCGGCAGGAAGACGGCCACGATCGTCAGCGTGGTCGCCAGCACGGCCAGGCTGATCTCCGCCGCACCGTCGCGGGCGGCCTCCAACGGTTTCTTGCCCATCTTCAAATGCCGGACAATATTCTCGATCACCACGATGGCGTCGTCGATCAGCAACCCTACCGCCAACGACAGGGCCATCAAGGTCATCATGTTCAGAGTATACCCCAGCAGCTTGAAGGCGAAGAAGGTGGAGATGATGGACGTGGGCAGTGCCACGGCGCTGATCAAGGTGCTGCGCCAATCCTTCAGGAACAGGAATATCACCAGGATCGCCAGCAAGCTGCCCTCGAAGATGGTGTGCACCACGTCATTGACCGAATCCCTAATGAAGGTAGAGTTATCGCGCACCACGTCGACATTGACGCCAGACGGCAACTGCTTTTTCAACGCAGCCACAGCCTGCTTGGCCTCATCCGCCACGGCTACGGTGTTGCTGCCAGACTGCTTGATCAGGTCGATGCCGATCGCCGGCTTACCATTGAAAAGCGCCAGGCTGTCCTGCTCCTTGATGCCGTCATTCACCTTGGCGATGTCTTTGATGTAAAACTGCACTCCGTTCTTCTTCACCACCGGCAGGTTCTGGAACTGATCTACGGCGGTGATCTTGCCGGCGGTGCGCACGGTCACCTCATTGGAACCACTGGTCATACTGCCGGCCGGAACATCCTGGTTCTGGCTCTTCAGGCTGTTCAGGACATCGGTGGTGGTGATGCCATAGGCCGCCAACTTGTCCCGGTCCAATTCGATCTGGATCTCCCGTTGCTGATAACCGTAGGTGTTGATCTGTCCGACGCCGGTGACCTTCTCCAAACTTGGCTTGATCGTATCATCCACCAGACTGGTCATCTCCCGCAAGGGGATGCTGCCGCTCACGGCCAGTGAGATGATCGGCTGGGCGTTCATATCAAACTTGGAGATGACCGGCTCCTGGATGTCCTGGGGCAGATCACCCCTGATGGCGCTCAGCTTGTCACGTACATTCTGGGTAGCTTCTGCCGGAGATGTCTCCATGGTGAACTCGACCACCACGCGCGCTAGACCCTCGTCGCTGTAGCTGGTGATATGTTTGACACCGGGGACCTGACCGACCGCCTCCTCCACTTTCTTGGCGACTTCGGTCTCCATCTGCGCCGGAGCAACGCCGGGCCAGACAACAGTCACCATCACGTAGGGGATGTCGATATTCGGCATGTTATCGATATTCAGACTTGCATAGCTGTAAAAGCCCAAAATCACCAGGGCTAGAATGATCACAGTGGCAAATACCGGCCGCTTAAGGCTGAGGTCGCTCAGGTTCACGGGCCTGTCCTCCTGCTATTTTGGGACATTCCATGGAGGAATGTCCCCATTTGTCGGGGACATTCCTCGGCATTCAGTAATACATGCCGGGTGCCCTCTGGGCGCGGTGTGTCCCCATACATCTAATTGGTGTTTACCTGATCTCCGTCGTTCAGGGTACTAACGTCAGTCAGCACAACCCTCTGCCCCTCTGTTAGGCCGGAGGTGATCTCCACCAATTGGCCCATCACCTGTCCCACCTGCACCTGCTGGCGTTTTACCCGGCCGCCTTCGAGCAAGAAGACGTAGTACAGGCCTGCATTGCTGACCACGGCATTCTGCGGCACCGCGATGACGGTCACTGGCACTCCGGTCTCGATCTCCACTTTGACGAACATGCCCGGGCGCAGCAGTTGGCCGCTGTTGGCCACCCTGATCTTGGTTTCAAAGACGCGCGTCGAGGAGCCGGCCACCGGGTTGATCGCCTCAACTGTGCCGTCGAAGATGCGACCGCTAAATGCGTCGGTGGTTACCTTGGCGGCCAGTCCGGTCTTGATC
>JBEKKU010000133.1:0-6376 GCA_050010575.1 Thermacetogeniaceae bacterium
CTAGTATCATATCAACACTAAAACTATAATATATCTCATTTTAATGGTATACTTTTCCCAGGGAGGGAGGGGTATACCTTGCCAAAAGTAAAATACCATGTCCGTCTTTCTGAGAGTGAACAAAAAACTCTGCTCAAGATGGTTTCCAAGGGTTCCGCCTCAGCCAAATCCATTATGCATGCCAATGTGCTGTTGGCTGCGGATGAGAACGGTGAAGGCGGTAGAAAGAGTGAGGCTGAAATCGCAGAACTCTTTCATGTTCATCCACAAACTGTTCATACCATTCGGCAGCAGTATTCTGAAAAAGGGTTGCAGGTTGCGCTCGGAAGAAAGAAGCGCAAGACACCGCCCGTTGCGCCCAAGATTACCGGCGAGGTAGAGGCAAAGATCATTGCACTGAGTTGCAGTTCTCCACCGCCGGGGCGATCCAGATGGTCGCTAAGGTTGTTGGCAGATAAAGCGGTTGAACTACAATTCATTGACAGCATCTCATATGAGGCCGTAGGACGGCTTTTAAAAAAACGAACTGAAACCTCATCTTCGTAAATGCTGGTGTATTCCACCTGAACAGAACGCCGCTTTCGTCGCCTGTATGGAAGACATTCTGGATCTGTACCAACAACCGTTTTGCGAATCGTATCCGGTCATCTGCATGGACGAAAAACCGTACCAGCTTCTTGATGAAACCAGGTCCCCGATTCCGATGAAGCCTGGGAAACCGGAACGTCGGGACGGAGAATATGTCCGCAACGGAACCTGCAGTATCTTTGTTTTCACAGAACCGCTGGCGGGCTGGAGGCATGTAGCGGCCTGTGAAAGAAGAACTCAAGTTGACTGGGCAAACCAGGTCAGGGAACTGCTTGAAGTTCACTATCCGGATACCCCGAAAATCCGGTTGGTGATGGATAACCTGAACACCCACACCATGGCATCGCTCTATGCGGCGTTTCCGCCGGAGGTAGCCAGAGCCCTGGCCAAACGCCTGGAGATCCACTACACGCCGAAGCACGGCAGTTGGCTCAATATAGCCGAAATAGAACTGAGCGTAATGACTAAACAGTGCCTGGAACGCCGGATTTCTTCAATCGATCTCCTCCGCCTTGAACTGGCGGAATGGGAAACCACGAGGAACAGAAACCAAAAGGGTGTCGACTGGCAATTCACGACTGATGATGCAAGAATCAAGTTAAGACGGCTCTATCCACAGTTTAAGAGTTGACACTGTACTAGTTGGTTTAATTTGGGGCATAATCCAGCGTTTGATCGATCCGTCGATTTTGGGCAGGTCCCGAAGTATAATTGTTGTATGGCAGTAAATGTAATAGCCCCGCAAACCTTGCGGGGCTTGATTTCTCTGGTGCGCCATAGAGGACTTGAACCTCCAACCTTGTGATTAAGAGTCACAATAAGTTCATTATGCAATGTTGGGCCGTTCTCTGAAGTCCTTGGTATATTTAGATTTTATCTCTCATATGTTAGGTATATTGAGGAACTTTTCGGGGACAAGCTGAAAAAACTCCCCCCAGCTTTCACCCCAATAAAAAGGGGGAAAGGCCACAATCCATCCCCGTTTTTCAACCCTCATATTTGCCTTTTAAACGGTGCTTCCCTGGCGAAACGTCCATTCTTACCAGCCGGCTTATTTATGCCCCATTTTAGGGCTATTATTTGATGATCCCACCGTTCTCTTTCCACCGTATGAAGTCATCCTTGAATATCACCATGCGGCCGCCGATCTTGCAGCCGGGAAATTCCCTCCGCTGGATCGCTTCATAGATGGTCTGAGTGCTGACGCCTGTTAGTAGCGACATATCCCGGACGGTGAATGCTGCTTTTTCTTTAAGATCTAGATCTGCTGCTGTTACAGTTTTTGGTTGCACTATTCTGTAGTTGTTTCTAAGCCATTGAATTAAAGCTCCTTTTGGAATCAAGGTTCGGCCGGTATCCTTTTTACATTTGATTTCTCTTCTGCCGACTTTGTTTGAAACTGTGCTCGGTTTTAATCCCAATATCTCTGCCGCTTCGGGAACACTGAACAGGGACTCCTTACGTTGTTGTAGATCGTTTATCTTTTGTTCTATAGTCTCAGTTTGAGCAATGTTAATTCGAAAATCTTCCTGCTCCTGCTCTATCAATCTTTTTTTCAGCAATGGAAGCATATGCTCGATTATAGGTTCTACAAAGTCATTTTGGTTGAAATCTACCTCGAACTTTATCCTATTAGTTTTTGTTGGCTCATCTTGTGGGCTGAGCAATATTGTTATTGACGCGTGCATAACGTCACTCCTTGTCCGGCACATAGACCAGCAGATCCCCAGGCTGGCAGTTAAATAGCTTGCACATCGCGTCCAGGTGCTCCAATTCCAGGCGCTTGATCGTCTCGTGGTACATCAACGAGGCCGTGGCCGGCCGGATTCCTGTTTTCTCGGAAAACGCTTTTTGAGTCATCTTGTATCTGCCTAACATCTCCGAGAGATTAACTTTAATGGACATTGTACATCACTCCTTAAGTTGCATTATAACCATTGCAGTAACTATATGACAACAAAAGATAAATAATTACTCTTATAGTATTGACATTGTAACCATAGAAGTAATATTATTACTGTAGAGGTTATTTATTGGTTAGGTGCTAGGAAGAGGAGGTGAACAAGCAAAATGGCAGAGGTAGAAACATTTGAGGCGCACTTCAATGAATTCGTCGGTTGGCGAAGGGCCGAAGCCGCCGACATGGTCCCCCGGGATCCCGAAGAGAGCAAGAAGCTTCTGAATGAGCAGGAACGGCTCACGGAAGAAGTTGTAAAGCTCACGGATGATGAGAAACTGGTGGAATCTCTGACCGAGTCGATTGTCCAGCAGTGGTCCATTGCAGAGGAGCAAGCGTACAGACAGGGCATGGCCGACGGCATCCGGTTCTGTGTAGCGACAGGGTTAATCAGTAAGTAATGCTCAGGGAGCATGGCACCTGAAAACAAAAAGGAGGTCTCACAATAATGCGGACAGCACCAGTTAAGGAGTATGCGGGTAAGATTGGGGATGCGTTTAACTTGTGGCTGGAAGATAGGTATCTTGCCATTAACTATGATATGGAAAATGCTATAGAGGCTCGGTATGCTGAAAAGAATAAGATCACGGTTGAACAGATACCGCGAATTGGCGATATTCTTGAGCAGCACGGTGTTGCAAAGGTAGAGGCGGGAAACATCAGCGAAAGCATCAACAGCCTGACATGGGAGTCCACAGAGGCTTGGTTCCGCCAGGGCTTCGAGGACGGTTACCAGCTGGCTATGAGTCTGATGGGCGCCGGCAAATAATAGGTACTCAAGTCGGCCTGAAATATTTCATGAAATAATCGCCTGATGCCCTTTGCGTCTCCCTGCTGCAGCAAAGAGATGGGGGCCAGGGTGATTCGAAGTAAGCTGCCACATGAACCGCCCCCCGGTTCTATGGATACGGCGGTTGGAGTTCTTCTTACCGGGAGCGGGCAGCTGCAACAGAAGAACTGCGCCGCATAGGCCGGCAGCCGGACCAGGTTGGCCACCGGGGAGCTGCTTACGAGATAACATATTTTACGTAAAATAATTGCCCGGGTGGAGCTGCCCCGGGCTTTTGCTTTTCAATCATTTAAAATGACGCCTTAGCGCTTGGGAATTTACATATGCGGTGCAGTCCTGGCCACCTGGGATTATGGCGCCGATCTCTGATCGCATTCGCTGACCAGGGCACTCATGCCAGAGGCCGGGATCTTCCGGAGACATAAGGCAACCTGGTCCCTGATATAGACCACTCGTTTATGAACCGTGGCATCACAGATATTAAGCCTGCCCACCATCTGCACCGTAGTAAGCCCCGATCGATACTTCAGCTTATAGATCCGCTTATATTCCCTCGGCAATCGCCCGATCGCCTTTCCCGCAGCGTCCAGGGTCTGACTGATTAGCGCCCGCCTGATCGCCACGGCCTCGACCTTGCTCCGGATCATTGTCTTAGTTTTGGGATGGAAGAGAACGAAACTGGCGCCGACTTTAGGCAGAATCTCTTCGACCAGGGCCCGCAGGTTCGGCAGTTCATATAAAAGCCAGTCTATGAATTTAGGAGTGAGGGTGTTGTTCTGAGCATCGAGGCATTTTGATATGTTGGGTTGGGCTGGGATAAAGGCATCGCCTCCAACTAAGATTTGCGCCGTTTAATTATCGACAGAATGGCTGCTGCTGGGTCTTTCGGCTCCTTGGGTTGGGCAGTGTCTGGCTTGACTGCGCCTGAAAGGTCAAATTTCATCAAGGCTTTATCCAAGACTTTTGCGGGGTCATGCTTGGTAAGGATGCAATATGCAAGCGCGAACCAATTCGGAGAGAGATCGATCGGGGTCAATTCGGGTTCTTTTATTGCCAATAGAGCAGCCCATCCTTTCTTTGACTGACCTATTAATTATTATGATTATAGCACAGCTGCTGAAGCGGGCTGCACTGCCGATCACTCCTTCCGCTCCCGCTTCAGCTTCTCCAAAAACTCATCAAATTGCCCTTGTAGCACCCCCCGAATAAAGCCGATCAGGACCTGCTGCATCTTTAAGCCGTGGTCGAGGCAATATTTCTGAAAATCCACCCGTTGCAGTTCAGAATCATAGAGATGGCTACCCTGCACCCTTGCCATTCCATCACCCCCATAATTTACCACTTCAATTCTAGCAACATTCAAAACTAGGGTCAATAGAATAGAGCAAGAGTCTATTCTCAAACCCATACCCAGCTATATACCCAGCTATATACCCAGCTATATACCCAGGTCCATGCCTGCACCGTACCAATTAAGGAACGGGTTCAGATCCCCCCAATACTGGAGGTGGCAAGTTGAAGAACATTGGCGTCGGTCTCGGTAGGTTAGTTGTTTTTGCTTATTCTCAATCCCAATACAAATCACAACGAAAAAAGCAGGAGGAGAAAGAGAAAGAGCCTCTGGCTAGGGCCCTGTTCGGAAGGGTCGGTGAGTATTATCTGAAGGGAGGCAAACTGTGATGCTCCAGGATATCTACCTGGCGGCAAAGACACTGTGGCGCCACTGGCCGGGCTTTGAGGAGCCGGGGCTTGTCCTCGACACTATCGATCAGCTCTATCCGGAGAATAAGCCCCGGCCGGTCTGCGTCCGGCAGCGCCGGGAAGATTATGGCTGGCAGATGAAATTTCTATTGCCACCCGGAGTGAGTTGTGAGAAGTTCCTGGAGCAGCAGAATCTCTTTGTGGACGCCACCAGGCGCTACGTGGAGATGGACCGCCTCGATTCCGGCTATATCCTGCTGGATATCTATGACGAGGTTTTACACGCTGTTTACCCCTATAATTTTCAACCTGAGAGTTTCCTAGACATGGCGCTCCCGGTCCCCATCGGCTGGAGCGTCAAAGGTCTCTATGTCTTCGACCTGGTTGCAGCTCCCCACATGCTGATCGCCGGCGAATCTGGCAAGGGTAAGTCCAACTTCCTGCATGGCCTGATCAGGGCGCTGCTCCCCAGGACCTGCGTCGTGGTCCTCGATCTGAAACGGCTGGAGTTCTCCTATCTCCGGAATCACATCCTACTGGCCAGGACTGAGGATGAAGGACTGACCATCCTGCGCCGGGTGGAGATGGAAATGGAACGCCGGTTTGACATCCTGGAGGCGGCTGGCGTGGAGAAGATCCAGCGGTACCGGGGTAAGATGCCCTACATCGTCTTTGTGGTTGACGAGTTCGCCGAGATCCAGACACAGACCAGCCTCAATATCATAGATCGTCTGGTGAGGTTGGCCCGGGCCGTGGGAATCTCCGTGGTGGTGGCCACCCAGCACCCCAGCTGCGAGGTCATCAAGGGGAAGATCAAATCACAGTTCGACGCTCGGCTCTGCTTCCGGGTTGCTGATGGCGTCAATTCCCGCATGGTGCTGGGCGAACAGTGCTCCATGGCGGCGTACCTGCCGGCAGACATCCCCGGCCGGGCTATCTTCCGCTTTGGTGATACCCGATTGGTACAGACAATGCTTTACGATATCCAGGCTGCTAAGGCGCAGCTCCCGGAGGTGAAGAGAATTGAGCTTGCAACTGGAGAGCCCGTTGCAGAAAGGAAACCGGCGCGACCGGCGCTTG
Organism: Thermacetogeniaceae bacterium; assembly: GCA_050010575.1. Classification (GTDB taxonomy): domain Bacteria; phylum Bacillota; class DSM-12270; order Thermacetogeniales; family Thermacetogeniaceae; genus Palsa-1188. The sequence continues at coordinate 6,117 of JBEKKU010000133.1, forward strand.
CTGGAATACCTGGAGGTCTGCGGCGCCCTCGACGTGGAGCAGATAAGAAGCCTGCCCGGCCTGTTTGACTTCGATACTGGCCACCGCAAAGCCAACGAGAGGATCTTAAAGCTGAGCCAGGCCAAGAGGCTCAACCGGCACCGTCCGGCGCTCGATCGCTCCTTTGTTTGCTACCTGGGCCGCCGCCCGGAGAACTTGGAGCACCGCCTGGCGCTCAATTGGACCTATATCTGGCACCTAAAACGGCTTGAAGGATGGCA
>JBEKKU010000134.1:0-6361 GCA_050010575.1 Thermacetogeniaceae bacterium
ACCGCCTGATAATCCCGGTGATAAAAGTCGGCGCCCGGGTGCGCCAGCACCGGCACGCCCCCGGCCCTGACGATGGCCCTGATCGCCGCGCCGGGGGAGGCAAAGACCAGCCTCTCAAACGGACTGCCCCATTCTTGGAACAGGGTGAGAAAGTCTCGATGATTGCTGCATAGCCCCTTGTCAATCAAGTAGTTTAAAGTCTTCCAGCCTCCCCGCTCGGGGCGGTTGACATAGGTCCGGCATTCTTCATAGCACACCTCCGGAATGATGCTCTCCAGATACCTGATGCTGTCGGCGTCAATCTCCTCGGTCAATTCCTGGTTGGTTGCCAGCAGCGCCCGCAATTCCGGGGCGGCGGAGTCGATCCCCAGGCCCAACAGGTGATAATTCCGGTGCTGGTAAGTGGTATTGATCTCCACCCCCGGGATGAACCCCAAACCGTGTTCCCTGGCCATCACGGCCGTTTCGGCCAAGTTGTCCACGGAATCATGGTCCGTGACCGCAAACAGGCCGATCCCCGCCTCCAGCAACTTTAGCAGCAGCTGCTTAGGGCTCCAGGTCCCGTCTGAAGCGGTGGTATGAATGTGCAAATCCACTCTGGCGTCATTGATTACTTTCACGGCAGCAAACACATGCCCGGTGGCATGCTCCAGCTCCCCGCCCGTCGATCTTCGCTCATGGGTTTCGAACCCCTCTTTGCCGATAACCGTTGGCATCGCTAACCCCTTCTCGTCGATTGGCACCGGTCCCTTTTATATCCTACCATATAGATCACGCTTACCTATACCGAACCAGTGTTCCAGGTAAATTGCCTTGGCATCCTCGCAGAGGAACGTGCGCTGTTCAAGCATCTTCTTGCCGATGCCGCCATGCCTCTGCTTCGGAGTGAAGAGCTAATATAATTATATAATGTAACATTAGGGGATTAATGGAATATTATAGAAAGACAGGATGTGTTCACTGAGCCAAAGCGGATATTTACCCGGCAGGATATCTATCGTAATCAAATAAGGTGAAAGTGCCAACATTTCCGTTGCCAACACTGCTAATAAATCGATTTATACAAAAGGGAGGCTTCTGAAGTGACGATCGGATCTTATTCATACAAGATTAGAACGCAATTTAGCTTTATCGCAGATGATCATACCCTTAGTTCTATTTTAAGTAATATTGCTAACATGGGAATAACTATTACAGGCTATATGCAGACAAGGCTTATTTACCTCGATAATAATGACAAGAATGAGCATCATCCCAAGCAAAATATCGTGCGGTTAGTTGCCGGCAATGCACATAGTGAAACAAGCAGCGATCTATCTGGAGTGAGAGATGCGCTCGCATCCTTGCATGTGGATTTTCAAGAAAAAGCAATCCTTCAGGCGCTCGGAATTATCCTGGAGATTCCTGGTCAAATTAGCACCATATTTGGAGCATTATGGTGTAAGGTAGCTGTCTTTGCACTATATAATGGAGAAGAGAACACGCTGTTTGTAGATACGTCAGATACTTGTAAGGCTTTACTAATCTTGTCGCAAGCATCAGCAAGATTATGTTCCGATGTTAAGTGCGAAGAGTAGGGACACAGAACACGAAGCAATATAGGCGTGATAAAATCATTGTTCACAATAAATAACCGGTTCGCCTGCAGATTGACGGGAACCGGTTTTTTTAAGGCAGCTGGATGCTCCAATAGCCCCGGCTCTTTTGCCGTCCCGGTAGGCGACATGGCGGGGGCAGATAGATCAGCCAGTGCGGATCAACTGCAAACCTGCATGCCATTGCCTTGGCTATCCCCCCTACGCGAGGCCTTTATCGCCAAACCGGTTATGGTGCGTGAAATCCTTGACCTCTCGCCGAACTCTTAAGTATTTATCCGGCCCGGAGACAGGATAACCCAGACGAATGGCATAGACGATCTGTAGGGAGTTTGGAATACCTAAAAGGTGCTTTAATTCTTTCTCAGCAGGCCCGGCACCAAGGCTGCTCACGATATGAAATCCAATTCCTAAAGATTCCGCCATCAGCCACATGTTCTCTGTGATGCAGCCCAGGCTGATGATCCCTAAAAAATCCCCCTCGGAAGCGGGCGCTCTTCTGCTTGGGTCATAAAGCATGATCAGCATAACCGGGCTCGCTGGAAGCGGTCGATCCTCCACCATCAGTTCATCAATGGTCGCCTCTGGATTCCGCCAGGCCTTAGGAAACCGGGTAGCCAAAACTCCAACCTTTTTCTTTTTTAGCTCCTCTTCCGAGAATGACAGTTGTTGATAGTTTTCCTTGACGAACTCCATCGAGATGGGATTTCTAAGCTTTCCGATCATTTCTAAAAGATTCGGGTCATCAACTACGACCATCTCAAAGTTTTGCATGTTATGCGCGGTGGGTGCCCAACTACCCGCATCCAAAATCTGCTCTAAATCCTGTTTGGAGATGTTCCGTCTCATATCAAAGGGACTACGTGTTGATTGCCTTTCTTGAATAAGTTTAGAAATATCTTGCATCATGACGTCTCCTAAATTAATTGTCAGTTACCGGTTCACGACTTGACCAGCTTTCGCCATCGTCCTTTACCACCCGCTGTTCATGCGCTCAAAGCTTTGATCCAATTCTGCCCTGGAAGCATTGATAAACCCTTCCGTCATACCATACCCGATCTCAAAGGTATCATTGGCGATGCCTTTCATCACAGCAGCTACAAACTCCCCCGGCTTCAGATCAACTCTGAAATTAGATCTTTTAGCCCTTCCCTCCGGGTTCAGTTCCGTATCGACCGCTGGAGGCACCACCTCATAAACCTTGATTCCCAATGGGACAAGCTGTTTACGAAGCGCCATCGAAAAAGCATGAATTCCGGCCTTGGTCGCGCTGTAGACCGGCATTCGCCCGGACGGCACAAAGCCGAGCCCTGATGAGACATTGATAATGGCAGGCTCCATCTTCCCGGTCAAATGCGGAATGAACAGCCCGGATAAAACGATTGGCGCTTCCAGGTTGATTCTAATTTCGTTTTCTCCGGCTAGAAATTCATCAATGCCCTTGGTAAAATCAATATCCCGCTGCACACCAGCATTATTGACCAGAATATTGAGACTGCTAAAATTCGTGGTTGTCCATTCCAGCAACGCTCTTCGCTCCGCTTCATCAGCCACATTGCATACTTTGATATGTAAGCCGGGATGATTTGCTTGCGCCTCAAGAAGCCTTTTCTCCCGGCGTCCGCATATGATCACCTCGTTCCCCGCATCCAGGTAGTATTCGGCCAATGCATAGCCAATCCCCGTTGATCCGCCCGTGATTAAAACGGTATTGCCAGACATTTTCATTGTAAACCGCCTCCATTATTTCTGATACTCCGGCTTCTCAATAATCCAGGGATCTTTGATCTGCCTATAGCCCTTTAAACCCTCTTCAGACCGGTATTTATCAAGTGCCTTGGAGCGCCTGCATGTCTATCCAGTTGGTTACATTCCAAGGAGGCGTTCCGCATTGCCATGTGCAATCTTCTCTCTTTCGACGGAATATAAAAATAACCTGCTGGCGCCCCTTTAATCCCTAGCATTTATCACCTCTCCGGAGGGGCGCAAGCTCGACCCTGCACCCCGCCGGAGAGGTGTTGGGCATCAACCTCCGTCGCAGCGGCCTAATACAGGCCGATCGGTTTCTCCTCGAAGTTGATGAAGATGTTCTTCATCTGGGTGTAGTGATCGAGGATCACCTTGTGGGTCTCCCGGCCGATGCCGGACCTCTTGTAGCCGCCGAACGGGGTGTGGGCGGGCAGGTCGTTGTACTGGTTGACCCACATTCTACCGGTTTCGATCCCCCGGGCCACCCGGAACGCCCGGTTGATATCCTGAGTCCAGACCGCTCCACCGAGGCCGTATTCGCTTTCGTTGGCCAAGTCGATGACCTCTTCCTCGGTCTTGAACTTGAGCACAGCCGCCACCGGTCCGAAAATCTCTTCCTGGGCGACCCGCATCCTGTTTTTGACATCGACCAGCAGAGTCGGCTGCATGAAAGCGCCCTTCTCCAAACCGTTCCCGGTCGCCCGGGCTCCGCCGACCGCCACCTTGGCGCCCTCTTGCTTGCCGATCTCCACGTAGGCGAGAATCTTCTGCAGCTGCTCCTCGTCGATCTGGCTGCCCATCTGGGTATCTTGCTCCCAAGGCATGCCCACCTTAACCTTCTTGAAGGACGCCACCAAATCGGCCACGAATTTGTCGTAGATATCCTCGTGCACGAAGACCCGGGAACCGGCGCAGCAGACCTGGCCCTGGTTGAACAGGATGCCGAGATGCACGCCCTCGATCGCCTTCGCCCAATTGCAATCGGGGAAGAAGATGTTGGCGGACTTGCCACCCAGCTCCAGGGTCGACGGGATCAGCTTCTTGGCGGCGGCTTCGGCCACGCTGTAGCCAACCTCCGTGGAACCGGTGAAGGCCAGCTTGCGGAAGCCGTCATGGTCGAGCATGCACTGGCCGGTGGTGGAGCCGCCGCCCGAGACCACATTGACCACGCCGGCAGGCAGGATGGGAGCGATCAGCTTGGCCAGGTGCAGGAGGCTGAGCGAGGTGGTGCTGGACGGTTTGATGATAGTGCAGTCGCCGGCCGCCAGCACCGGGGCGATCTTCCAGGCCGCCATGGTGAACGGAAAGTTCCAGGGGATGATCTGGCCGACCACGCCGATCGGCTCACGCAGAATGATGCTGATGTTGTTGCCGAAGACCGGCTCGTCAATGATCGAGGCTTCGCCCTCTTCTCCCCGGATGACGCCGGCGAAGTAACGGAAGTGGTCGATACTGAGGGGAATGTCCACCGCCATGGTCTCCCGGATCGGCTTGCCGTTGTCCAGGGACTCGATCATGGCCAGCGTTTCCTTGTTCTTCTCGATCACGTCGGCAATCTTCATCAAAATAGCCTGCTTCTCGGTAACGCTGACCTTTTTCCAGGAAGAGAAAGCCTTCCAGGCCGCCTTGACGGCGCTATCGACATCTTCCTTGGTACCATCGGGGTAAGTGGCGAGGGGCTCCTTATTGGCAGGACAGTACGCCTTACGGGTGGCGCCGCTGCTGGCGTCCACCAGCTTGCCGTCGATCAGCATCTTGTAGCTTCCGTCAAAAGGCCTTGGCATTGTTGACATCTTCACCACTCCATTGTTTTTTATTTGGCAATACCTATTGCCTGGCTTAGGTTGCCCATAATCTTCCTGTCATAAACCTCCGATGATGGTCTGATGCCCAATTCCTGATCGACATCGTTAGCCAGCCGGAAAATAGTTAATTGCCTGGCATACTCTCCCTGTATGAGAATAAAATAAGGCCGCAGGTTTTATCCTGCAGCCTTCAGCCGCTCGATTCTGGTGTCACACCCCCCTTCGGGGGTTGTCATTCGCAACCGGATGCAGCCATGATCAGATCATCATCTTTGGAATTTCGCCAAGATTCAATTGCGACCAACGGATTTCAGGGCACCCCAGGCGTCTGGCAGGCACAAAATCGCCATGGCAATCCGAACCGCCGGTCACCAGCAACTTTTTTGACTGGCTCACTGCCAGACAGTAACGGGTGATTTCCGGCCCGTTTTCAGGGTGATAGCATTCGATGCCCCTGATTCCCTGGCCGATCATATAAGAGATGACCGCCCGATAATCCCGGTGATAAAAGTCGGCGCCCGGGTGCGCCAGCACCGGCACGCCCCCGGCCCTGACGATGGCCCCGATCGCGGCGCCGGGAGAGGCAAAGACCAGCCTCTCAAACGGACTGCCCCACTCCTTGAACAGGGCGAGAAAGTCTCGATGATTGCTGCATAGCCCCTTGTCGATCAAGTAGTTTAAAGTCTTCCAGCCTCCCCGTTCGGGGCGGTTGACATAGCTACGGCATTCTTCATAGCACACCTCCGGAATGACGCTCTCCAGATACCTGATGCTGTCGGCGTCAATCTGCTCGGTCAATTCCCGGTTTGTTGCCAGCAGCGCCCGCAGTTCCGGGGCGGCGGAGTCGATCCCCAGGCCTAACAGGTGATAATTCCGGCGCTGGTAAGTGGTATTGATCTCCACCCCCGGTACGAACCCCAAACCGTGTTCCCTGGCGATCACGGCCGTTTCGGCCAAGTTGTCCACGGAATCATGGTCCGTGACCGCAAACAGGCCGATACCCGAGTCAAGCAGCTTTGACATCAGTTGCCCGGGGTTCCAGGTCCCGTCCGACGCTGTAGTGTGGATATGCAAATCCACTCTGGCATCATTGATTACTTTCATGGCAGCAAAGATACGCCTCATGATTTTCTCCAACTCCCTGCTAGCCAATCTTTGTTCACAGGTTTCGAACTTCACACACCTGCCGCCGGTTACCATTGGCTGATATAA
>JBEKKU010000135.1:0-6336 GCA_050010575.1 Thermacetogeniaceae bacterium
GCTCGATGGGCAGTATGCCGTGTTCGGCAAGGTAGTTCAGGGGTTGGACGTGGTCGACCTGATCCAGAAGGGCGACCTCATGAAAACAGTCAAAGCAGAATAGCTCAGCGGCTTTACGTGTTCATCCCCGGAGCCTGGAACGGTATCAGCGGCATGGTCGAGTACTAGTCTGAGTTTAACGACGAGGGTTGCTGCTAGCAGGTAAATACCTTGCAGACAAAGAGAGAGGGTCGAAAAGTTCCCTGCTCATCCGGCTAATGATGTTATAATGAAAACCGGGTCCAAAACGGCCTACAAGCGGCTGATCCAGCCTGGGGGGCGAGATCTGGTTGTTAGGAACCATTGTCAACGTGGCAGCAATTATTTTTGGGGCTATCCTGGGGGACTTTCTAAAGACCGGCTTTCCGGAGCGGATCAAGGCTACGGTGATGCAGGGGATCGGCCTGGTGGTGATCTTGATCGGCCTGTCTATGGCCTTAAAGACCCAGAACGCCCTGGTGGTCACCCTGAGCATCGTTATCGGCGGTATCATCGGGGAGTTGCTGGGCATCGAAGAGTGGCTGAACGGCCTGGGGCTGAAGCTGGAACAGCGCTGGGTGCCCTCAGGGCGCAGCGATGACGGCAATTTTGCCAAGGCCTTCGTCACGGCCAGCCTGGTCTACTGCGTGGGGGCGATGGCGATCATGGGCGCCCTGGAAAGCGGTCTCACCGGGCATCATTACACTCTGTTCGTCAAATCCATCCTGGACGGGATCACCTCCATCGTTTTTGCGTCCAGTATGGGAATCGGGGTGGCCTTTGCGGCCATTCCGGTCTTTCTCTACCAGGGTGGCATCACTCTGGCGGCCTCCTTCATCAAACCCCTCCTCACCGACGCCATTATCCTGGAGATGAGCGCCACCGGAGGCCTTCTGATCTTCGGCATCGGCATCAACATGTTGACGGGCGGCAGGGTGCAGATCAAGATTGGCAACCTGCTGCCGGGCATCTTTGTAGCTATCCCGATAGTCCTCCTGCTCGCCCGCTTTCATATGTAACATTTTTGGCGGCAATGTTCCGGCAGCCTAAACGCGACATCCGCGACAGGATCCGCGACAGCAGCGCGAGAGAACCGTCCCCTGTCGCGTTGGCGGCATGGTTATTGCCGGCTGGTCAGATAGGTGCCGCCCAGGACGATCAGTCCACCCATTACAGTGTAGAGGCTGGGAAGCTGCCTGTAGTAGACGGCGGCCATCACTGCTGTCAGTACCGGTATCAGATAGATGTAAGAGGCGGCGGTGACTGCTGCCACCCGGGTGAGGGCCAGGTTCCAGATCAGGTAGGCCAGAGCCGAGGCGAACAGGCCCAGGTAGATCACGTTCAGCCACCCGGAGAGGGTGACTGCGGCAAAGTTGATCGGCAGTTCTGCCAGGCTTAGGGGGAGCAGGAACAGCGTTCCGGCAAAAGTGGAGTAGCCCAGCACGGTCACTGCGGGATAGCGCTCCAGCAGGGTTTTCACGATGGTGCTGTAGGCCGCCCAGGCCAGCCCTGTCATCAGCACCAGGGTGTCGCCGTAAATCCGCAACGGGTTCATGGTAAGGTCGGCCAGGGAGCCGTTGGTAGCCACCAGGACTGATCCGGCCAGGGCGATGATGATCCCCAGGCTCTGGACGCGGGTGATGCGCTCTTTCAGTATCGCCCAGGCGAACAGCGCCAGAAATACTGGGGACGTGGCAGTTAGAATGGCGGCATCGGTAGCTCCCGCATACTGGAGACCCTGGTTCTGTAAGAAATTGTACAGGGCGACCCCGGTCAGGCCGCAGGCGGCCAGGCGCAGCCAGTCCCGCCGCCGGATCGCCGGCTGGCGGGTGCAGAGCATGTACAACCCCAGCGCCAGGCTAGCCACGAGGAAGCGTAGGAAGGCGATGGTATTGGGAGGAAGCTGCAGCAGCACGATCTTGATATTGAGGAAGGTGCTGGCCCAGATAGCAGCGGTCAGGAACAGGCCCAGGTGATAGATACCAGTAGCCGCCCCTCGCCCGGGGGCGGCTACTGGTGTATGGCTGGTCTTCATGACAGTCTCAGGCATGTGCAGTTGCTGCTCCTTCGGATATCACTGATTTAAACTTCGCCATTCAGGCTCGCTCTCCTTTTTACGCCAGAAGAGATCTTGAATGTCGAACGGTTATTGGCGATGCCTAATGATAACTCCCTGCTTTACCGCCGGAGTGACAAAAATATTTATGGTCGCCAATGAGCGGCGCAGTTTCAGGAATTGCCTGAAGGTGTCTGAGACTTTCTTTATAGGAGCGTAATATTAGGCATTTATTTTATACAGGTGCGAGTAATTATCTGATACAATAACCAGGATATGCTCTGTTGCTGGCGCTGCCCATGGCGCCTTCGTATCAGATTTGATGATGGCCGGAAGGACAGAGAGCTGTGTCTAAATTGAGATGCGAGGGGATTTGCAAGCGATGAATGCCTACCTGCAGCGGGGCGACAGGACTGTTTTCTATGCGCTAAACCGCAAATTACACTGCTTGTTGTTGGATATCCTGATGCGGGTGATCACGAACCTGGGGTCGGTGGGATTCACCCTGGCCCTGCTGGCCGCTTTTCTATTCTCCAGACATCCACTAACCAGAAACGCCGGGATCAACCTGGCGATTGGGCTGGTCTCCAGCCAGATCATCGTGCACACCGTCAAGCGTCTGGTCAACCGGCCGCGCCCGTATCGCACCCTGGAGGACGCTATCGCCATACACCCGCCTGCCTGCAAGTACTCCTTCCCCTCCGGGCATACCGCCACTGCCTTTGTGATTGCCTTCATTTTGGCGGCCAGCCTGCCGGTGTCAGGCGCCGTCGCCGGGGTGCTGTTCGCCCTGGCTTTCCTGGTGGCCATCTCCCGGATCTACCTGGGCTTTCACTACCCCACCGACGTCCTGGTCGGCTTCGGGATCGCCTATCTCTGCTTCCTCATGACCATCAACCTGACCCAGTCCTTCCTGAGCTAGGTCCCCGCTGCCGGAGCTGATCCACCAGGATCCTTAAGCGCCCTAAAACCAGGTCCGCGAGACCTGGACCGCATTCTGGGCGAACCTGAGGAGGCTGCTTTTCTAGTGGCCTGCCCTTCCACCCATCGGGCGGCGCAGCAGGATCATGTAGAAGGCGCCCATGATAAACAACGCCGTTGCGGAAACGCCGAAGGTGAACGAATAGCTGAAAAGTTCTCCCAATTTGCCCCCGATCACCGGGCCTGCGGCGACGCCCAGGCCCTCGATGCTCATGATGATGGAATAGAGGCTGGCCCGCACCTCGCTGGGCAACCGGGTGGCCAGCAGGCCGTTCCAGGCTGGCAGGATGAAAGCGTAGGAAATTCCCAACAGGATGGCGTAGGGATAGATCAGCAGGTGGTTCGGATAATGGTTGATGGCCACCAGCAGCGTGCCGCCCATGAAGAAGCCCACGACCAGAAACATGCGATAGCCGAACCGGTCAACCATCTTCCCGATCGGCACCAGCATGGCGATGGTAATGAGGCCGCCCACCAGGATGAGTATGCCGTAGGCTCGCTGGTTGAGGCCGTAAACCAGTTTACAGAAGGGTTGCAGCAGGGGCAGCAGCATGCCCAGAGCCAGGGTCTGGGTGAAGGCCCCGGGCAATAGCACCCGGAAGTTCCAGATCTCCCGGATCATCAGCAACAGGTGGCGTCCGGCATTGGCCTCCTTGTTGGTGCGCCGCTTGGAGATCCACTTGCGAATATGGAGGGTGAGGATGAGCGGGATGCAGAAGATACCTACCAGGACCGTGATCAACAACTTCGGGCCCAGATGGTAGACCAGATTGATCAGCACTGCCCCGGAGCCCATTCCGAGCAGCCAGACCACGTAGATGGAGCTAAGGGTCTTGGCCTTCTCTCCGGTGGGGGAGTACTCCACCAGGGTGCTCACCACTGCCGGCCAGACCGGAGCACAGCCCAGGCCGTAGAGGATCGCTCCCAGAATCAGGATGGCTCCGGACTTGCTCCATAAAAAGAAGCTCAGGCCGAGCAGGGCACAGGGCAGGCTGATCAGCAGGGTCGCCCGCGGCCCGAAGTAGTCCACCAACCAGCCGGCGGTGGGTTTGAAGATGGTGTCGGCCCCGTACATGGCGGAGATGATGGCGCCGCTCAGGAAAACGGTGGCCCGCAAATGTTCGGGCACGTAAATGGGGATCAGGGCGATGAATAGAGCGCCCCGCACAAAGTCGACTGAACCGATGAGGCTGAGAAGGATCCAGTGAAAGCGCCGGTAGTAGGCCTCTCGAAATCCATTGCGCATGACAACAGTCCCTTAAAATGGTCGTTAGTAATTGGTCCTGGCAGTAGTTTAAACTACAAACTACTCATACCAACTACCTCCTATACGGTGTTGGCCCTAATCGCCGGTGTGCTGCCGGCATATTCGCCGGCCAGCAGCGAGAGCAGGATCTCGGCAGCCAAGTTGGCGGCTTCCGGGCGCCCCGCGGCTCGGGCCCTAAAACACAGCGTCTCGTAGAAATGCTTTTGGGTGAAGATGAGGTGCAGCTTGACCTTCAGTTCCTTCAGGTCGTAAATTGGGAGTGCCGCCCCCGCACTCACCAGGTATTGGGTGTTTTCCATCTCCTGTCCGGGAATCGGGTGGTAGATCAGCATCGGCAGCCCCAAGGCCAGAGCCTCGGAGATGGTCAGGCCTCCCGCCTTGGTGATCAACAGGTTGGATACCGCCATGAACTCCTCGACGTTGTCGACGAACTGGTAGACCTTGAGCGGCTTGCTGGACTTGCCGGCCTGCTCTCTAAGGTGCTGATAGAGACCTTTGTCCTTCCCGGTCACCACCAGAACCTGCAAAGGTAGGGGAAACTCGTCCAACACCTGGCAGAGGGCCGGGATCCCTCGCAGCATCCCCTCGGCCCCGGTCATCACCAGGATCACCGGACTATCGGGACTGAGCCCGAACTTCGCCAGCAGGGTCTCTCGCGGCGGAACCTGGGCAAACTTGGGATCGATAGGGATGCCGGTGACGGCGATCTTCGAGTCGGGCACTCCCTGACAGAGCAAGCCCTGGCGGACCTGTTCGGAGGCCACCAGGTAGAGATCGGTTTCCGGATGCACCCACTGGCAGTGGGCGGTATTGTCGGTGATCACCGTGACTAGCGGGGTGTCTAACTGCCCCATGCGCTTGATATAGGAGATGATGCCGGCTACTGTTGGGTAGGTGGCGACAACCATCTGTGGCGATCGATCGGCCAGGAAATCCAGGATCTTCTGCAGGCCGAGGTTGGTAAGCTGTTTTTCCATCAGGGTATCCAGTTTCAGGTTATCCGTTACCCGGTAAAAATATCCGTAGAGGATTGGGGTGTTGCGGATTGACTTGGTGTAAGTGAACCGGGTGACCTTGTTGATGGCGGGGCTGATCAACTCCATGAAATCGACGATTTCGATCTGCAGCTTGTCCTGGCAGGATCCCAGTGCCTTGGCCAGTGCCAGCGAGGCCTGGAGGTGCCCCCCGCCGTAGCTGGCTGAAAATATCAGCACGTCAAGCATTATGCTACCCCCAGTTTGGGAACGATGGATTTCACTATAATCATATACGCTCCATATCTAATACGTATTATCTTATTGTAAACTTTTTCTTACCGTTTAGCAGCCATTTTGTTGTTAACCCCGGTTAAACAAAACTTTACCCCTGATTCACGCCCCTTTAACACTTCTTATTTATACTTAAACTAGCAACAGTGTCAAGAGGGGGTCTGGCGGTGCCATTGCAAAGGAAACCACATCTATTACTGCGTACCATCAATGCCTGCCTGCGCAACGCTGGTTCTTATGCGGCAACTACCTGCCGCCCCACACTGGGAGCCACTCTCGGTTTCGCTGCCACCCACATCTTTATCAACCGTCAGGCGGCCATCATCCTGCAGAAGGACGGCTGGAAGGCCCAGGGCGACTTCATCAATCGGTCACTGGCCTACCTCAACGCCGGTGTCTGCAGAGCTGACGGCGGCCTGGGCTGCATCAGCCACTATTACAACCCCAGCACCGGCCGCGGGCTGTGGGGAGGGGTTTCGGCGGCAGTTGCCTGTGGCCGTTTCTTCAACCTGGCGGTGCGGTACTGGCGCCGGGGCGATGCCGGCCGGGCACTGTACCTGATCGGGCTGGCCAGCCACCTGGTGCAGGATGTCTGCGTGCCTCAGCATGTCCACGGGCTGGTGGGAGGCGGGCATGGCAGCTTCGAACTCTGGGTGCAGCGGGAACGGGAGCGCTTTCCGGTGCTCAGTGGCGGCCTCTACCGGGGCAATGTCTCCAGTCCTGAAGAATGGGTGATGTTTAACAGC
>JBEKKU010000136.1:0-6315 GCA_050010575.1 Thermacetogeniaceae bacterium
CCCGCCGACGGCGATCACGTCGGTGGTCATGATCTCGGAGGTCCTGGTCGCGGCCAGCTTCTTGAAATCCTCGCGGTACCTGGCGATCCCGGTCACATAGATGATGGCGCCCAGGATGTTGACAAAGCCGGGAGCCCTGGGGTTGGTCTCCTTGTGGATCAGGTCGGCGTCGGTGACGATGCCCACCAGCTTCCCCTCCTTGTTGACCACCGGCGCACCCGAGATGTGGTTTTCCGTCAACACCCGGGCCAGCTCCTCGATCGAAGCGTCTTCCTGGACGGTAATCACGTTCTTATTCATGATATCCCTGGCCAACATCACGATCACCCCATCTCATATTTATCTTTATCCTGCCCCAATCCGCCTGTTCATCAGCCGGCGCCGATCCCGTCCGGCCCGGCAACGCCGGCCGGGAGATTCATGGCGCCGGCATGTCCACCGGCCGCCCGGCGTAATTGGTCGTAATTCTATGTCTATTATATCCCACTTTGCCACTCGTACCAGCAAGTAATACCCAAGATCAATCTACTTATATTCTGATATAATTATCATATAATAGATGTAGATTAACGTGATTGGAGGCCGTACTGTGATCATAAAATCTTCTACATCACTGCGTAATGACTACAATGCCATTGCCAAACTCGCCCGCGAAAAAGCCGAACCGATATACATTACCCGAAACGGCGAAGGAGATCTGGTCGTTATGAGCCTGGAAGCCTTTGAACGCAGGGAGGCGATGCTCGACCTGCGGGAAAAGCTGTTGCTTGCCGAACAACAACGCCTTGCCGGCAAACCGACAATATCACTCGAAGAAACCCACAAACGCCTCAAGGATAAGATCGATGGCAAACCATGATGTAGAACTGCTCCCCATCGCCTATGCAGACTTAGACGAGATATTTGACTACATCATATTGGAAAATCATATTGGAAAATCCGCAGGCAGCAGACACAATGCTTGACAATATCATGCAAGCCCTGCGCCGCCTGGGAACTTTTCCGCATTCCGGGGCGCCGTTGCGCGACCGTTCCCTGATAAAATTCAATTTCCGGATGGTTATTATCGAGCCTTATATAGCTTTCTACCGGTTTATCGATCACAAAGTCTACGTTTACCGCGTTTTGCACGGAGCGAGAAACTATGCACACCTATTGCAGGAAGCATTGAAATAAATCCGTGCTGTTTGAGTTGTCCCTCAGTCTGTAAAAAGGATTTTATTGATCTGTTCCCAAATAATAGCAGAGACATGGTAAGAAACACCGGGGATCAGGAGTAAAACATATAGCGAGGGAGGTGTGGCCGGTGCAGGCGCACATGAAGATCAAGGCAGCGGCAGTGTTGGCGCTGGCGGTATTGATCGCTTTGACGCTGACAACGGGATACCCCTCCCGGCCGGCGGCGACAGGTGGGCTCCGAGCCTCCGGCCGGTTCGACCGGGCGGAACGGTTGAGCCAATTTATCAGGATAGAAAGGTCCGCCGACTGCAAGGGCACCATTGTCACCATCGAGAAAGTCCTGCTCGACAGGACGGGCACATTCATGATCGCCTCCGTCAAAGGTCCTCTTCAGGGCCGAATGGATGATCTCTGCGTCGACCTGTTTGACGGAGAGGGCCGGGAACTGGGCCGGAGCACTTTCCTGGAACAATTGCCCGGAGGCAAAACCCTGCTGACCTTCAAACCGGTCGCCTCCGCCCCCCAAGCGCTACGCCTGGAATTCTTCGGCGGGCCGGTGGGTTACGAGGGCAACGTGTCGCTGGAACTGAAAGACATCAACTTCAAAACAGTCGACCAGAAATACACCCGGACCTACCAGTTGGCCGAAGTTATGAATGCCAACGGCTACCGGCTGCTGGTGGATGCCGTCACGGCGGGAATCAGCGAGACCCAGCTGCACTACCGGCTGGATGCCCAGGGGGACTATGACGGCATCATTCACGGCTGGCTGTACGACTATAACAACAATTACAACCCCGAGGGGGAGATCCTGAGCATGTCGGACAGCGGGTGCCAACTGAAGGCGCACCTGTTCACCACCAACTGCCCCGGCCCCTATTACAGGTATTCTCTGGATGGCAAGACCGCCATCGGGCAGGCGAATTTCGATCCGCTGACGACATCCAGCGTGCAGGTAAAACTGACCGATATCTACGGCTGCTATACCATGAACGAGATCGTCCCGCTAGACCGGCTCGGGAACACGATCGCCCTGAACAAAAAAATATCGGTCAGCCACTACACGGTGGACCTGAAATCACTGGCGAGGGAAGGGGGCAGCACCTGGATGCTGGACTACAGCGTCCTGGACACTGCCGGCCACCGGGTGGCCGCAGCGATCGAGGCAGGCATCTATTCCAGGGCGGACGGATACAGGCAACCGCTGGTGCTGTTCAGCCGCTTCCAGGATGCAACTGCCGGCGACCGGCGCC
Source organism: Thermacetogeniaceae bacterium (assembly GCA_050010575.1). Classification (GTDB taxonomy): domain Bacteria; phylum Bacillota; class DSM-12270; order Thermacetogeniales; family Thermacetogeniaceae; genus Palsa-1188. Next base: position 2,433 of record JBEKKU010000136.1, read on the forward strand.
TGTTGCTGGATTGGGACACGAGCGGCGGCGGGGACCTGGCAGCGCAGGAGCCGGCGCTGAAGATCACCAGGCTGGGCATCAGGCTGCAGGATGCCGCATTGGATATCAACCTGGACAGCCCTAAAAAGCGCCCGGATGACAGCGATGAGCGGGCGGTGATGGCTGCCGTCAATGATTACTATGGCACCACGAGAGTCGCCCTCACCGGAGACGGTGCCGCCATGGAGAATAAGTACGGCTACCTCATACCCACAGGCAAAGAGGGAGACGGGATCAACGACTGGCGGCGGTTCCTGGACACGTGGAGACCATATGACATCAAGGACTACAGCGTTGACTTCGATGAACCGATCATCACCATCGCCGGCAACACTGCCACCGCAGACCTGGGCGTCCTGGAAACCCTGACCTGGGGCGAACACAAATCCCAGAGCGCCTTCAGGGTAGTGTTTTCCCTGGCCCGGAACTGTGGCCACTGGAGGATCACCAGGGTCGATGAAGTGACAGGCGCAGAGACGGGCGGAGGGCTCTGATCCCATAATATTTCTTATTATTTATATCATAATAGTAGTCATTGATCGGGAGCTATTGAATATAATCTAATAAGAATGTCAATGCTGATCTGTGGAGCTGGTTTATACATGCATAGCGGCAATGGCTTAAAAGGGGTCTGCCATCTACTGTTGGGTTATGATGACTATAAATGCATATGCGGGGAATTTTTTAAGGGAGTGCCCCAGTGCCATCGCTGCTGGCGGCAGGATGGCCGAAGAGATTTCTATACTCCCTCATTCATGCTGCGGTGCCCGATCTGCCGCGAGCCCCGCAATTACGGGGAATTGATCTGCTATGACTGCCAATTTCGGATGGTCGATGATTATTCCAGAAAACACGGCCGGAACCCGGCTGACAATTTAAGCAGCGGATAGCTTAGCGGAGGCCTGCTCGCTGCCGGCCGGGCCATCAGCCTCGACAATCCCTCCCTACCGAAACCCCGGCTTGATCCGTTAAAAGCAGAGGGGAAAAAAGGATCGGTCACGAATATACAATCAAGACAGCCACACTTGATTGAGGAGGGATTGATTCGCATGATCTGGCAGGAATACGCCCGGCAATTGCAAGAGGTGCTCGGCCTGGAGGGCAGCCCTGTGGGGGTGGCCTTCAGCGATGTACCGGCCAGCAATGGCAAGAAGAGCAAGATCATGGCCTGCGCCGCTTTCTATCAGGCCGCCCGGAAAGGCGCCACGTTCAACATCACGGCAGAATCATGCTCCTGTCCGGGAGGTCGGACCTTTCTGGGCCTGGCCGCCCCTAACCCGGAGCAGGCCGCCCGGGTCAAGAAGTTTCTGATCGAGGGGGAGAAATTCAGCTCCGGCAACGCCGCGTATTTCCGGGCGCGGGCGCTCGGCCAGGGACAGCCGCCGATCGGCATCAGCAAATACGTGGTAGTCGGCCCGCTGGAGCAATTTTATTTAAAGCCTGACCTGGTGCTATTCCTGTGCAACCCGGCCCAGGCCAGCCGCCTGGTCACGCTGTCGACCTATGAAACCGGGATCCCCCTGCAGGCGCAGCTATCCTCATCCACCTGCGGCGGGGCGGTAACCATCCCCCTGTCCACCGGCCGCCCCAATGTCACCTTCCTGGACCTGTCCAGCCGGCACGCGGTGAAAGGCTACAAGGATTCCGATCTGATCTTCAGCACCCCGTATTTCCTGGTGCGCAGCATCGTGGAGAGCATCCCCCTGTGCACGGCAGGCACCGCCGAACCGGGCATGAGCCTCAACGAGGTGAAGACCAAATAACCGCGGCCTCCGTATCTTGGATGCCTTTTAAACAACACCGGCAACAAACCACTCGAGAAATCGGTGGTTTGTTGTTTTTTTACAAACAGCCCCTTTGTTCTATGATATATTACCAGTAGATAATAATGGGAAATCATGGTCGGACAGTGCAAGCATGCGATTCGCCAATTGAAAAGGAGGGATCGGTTAAATGAGGAAGCAGAGGAGTTTGGTTTTGGTGCTGCTGTTTTCGGCGATCCTGTTGCTGGCTTGCCAGGCACCGGTTCTGGGCCAGAACACGGGGATGCAGACTCCACAGATGGCCACTCAGGCATTTAGAATCAACGATGACTATTTGACGGCCGGCAATACCATTGCTGTGAATCAGAAGATCGCCGGTGACCTCTATGCCGCCGGTAACAACATCCAAGTGCAGGGCAACCTTGGAGGGGACATCCTGGCTGCCGGGCAGATGATCGACATCGGGGGCAGCGTCGCCGGCAGCATCCGGGCCGCAGGCCAGCAGATCGGCCTCCGGGGTACGGTGCTGCGCAATGCAAACATCGCCGGACAAAACTTGACGATCGCGCCTGCGGGCAGGATTGCGGGCAATGCCTATCTGGCCGGCCAGACGATCAGAATCGATGGCAAGGTGGACGGCTCGCTGATGGCAGGGGCGGCCACGGTCATGATCAGTGGCGAGATTGGCCGGGACGTGCAGGTGAGCGCGTCCAAAGTGGTAGTGCTGCCGGGCGCCAAGATCGGGGGCAACCTGACCTACACTTCACAGAATCCGGCTGAGATCTCTCCGGAAGCCCAGATCAAGGGCACGACCACTTACGTCCCATCGGTGCCCAAGCAGGCAAATCCTACAGCGGGCGCCCTGCTCTTGAAGGCGCTGCTCAGCCTGATCGCACTGTTGCTGGCGGCGCTGGTGATCGTGCTGCTACTGCCGCGCTGCGTCCGTAAGGTGGCCGCAACGGTGAGCGCCCAGCCATGGCTCTGCCTCGGACTCGGCTGTGCCGGACTGCTGGTGCCGCTGTTCCTGGCGATCATCCTGTTTGTCACCATAATCGGCAATATGCTGGCGTGGATAATCCTGGCCGGCTATCTCGCATTTTTAGCAGCCGCACTGCTCCTGGGGAAGATCTTGATCGGGTTTCTGATCGGAGGGTTGATCCTGCGGGCGGTGCAAAAGCGGGACCCGGTATCCGCCATCTGGTCGGTGCTGCTGGGAGCCGCCCTGCTCTGGCTGGTCTCGTATATCCCGTTTGTGGGCTGGCTGTTCACCCTATTTACCGTCCTCTTCACCCTGGGTGCGCTACTTTATCTGGCAGGCCACAGTTGGTTTACGCGGGATTCCGCTAAGGCAGCCGCACAGCCCGAGGCGCCGAACCCGACTGAGCAGCCCTTGGTATGAGGGACAGGGATGCCCGACTGAATTGACTGCAATGGAGAGTGCAACGCCGGAGCCGCAGGCACGATGACCGTATGCCAGGGGACCGCGTCAGGAGACGGTTCCCTGACATAGATCATTGGCCGGCGAAGCAAGAGATTTCACCGTCCAGCAGCAACCATAATGGCTCTTCGCCAACGGCAGACTCATTATATCGGTCGGGCCAACGCTCGCGCCAGTTCCGCCCCCCAAAGCCGCGCTCGCTCCAGCTCACCGTCGCGCAGTGGGCCGTACTGGCCATTGACGATGAAGCGCTTGGCCTTGGCGACCTGGCGGTATCCCGCTTTTTCCAGCCCGCGATCGATTGCCGCCGTGGCGCCTCCGGGCGACCACCAGATCCGCGTCTCAAATGCGGCCGAGCGGCCGTGCCCCTTGGGCAACTCCTTGAGCCACGAGCACATTGACGGGTGCGAGAGATCGGGCGCCGCCGGCGCCTTGCCCCGATTCGCGCCCAGGCTCTGGCGTATCCAATCGGAAGGAAGCTGGAAGGCGAGCACCGGAGCGCCGGCCACGATCAGATCGGCCTTCGACATCGCCGCCCCTGACGCCTCGGCGGTAGAAAGCGCTCGCGCCTCCGGCCCGATGCCTTCGGCGATGGCACGGGCGATGGCAGCAGTATTACCCCAGAGGGATTCATAAACGACGA
>JBEKKU010000137.1:0-6229 GCA_050010575.1 Thermacetogeniaceae bacterium
GTCAAACACCAGGACGGGTTCAAGGTAGCGGAACAGGACCTGGCCATCAGGGGTCCTGGGGAGTTAATGGGCATAAAACAGCATGGCCTATCGGACTTTCGCGTGGTTGATATCTTCCAGGATGCCTATCTGATGGAAAAATCGAGAGCATACGCATTCAGGTCTCTCGGCCTGATCAATGCTGAACTAGTGCAGGAGATCAGGTATCGCTTTCCCAGCCTGATCTACGGCCTGAAGTTCTAAGTCAAACAACAAAGAAGCAGAGGCGGCATTCTTCTGTGGCGACGCAAAACCGCAGCGATAGTTTTTCTTCTGATTTATCGATGATATAATTGACAAGATAAAAAGTATGTAAAGGGGGAGCTACCAATGGAAAGAATCGTCTGCGATCAAGAGATCCTGGGCGGTAAGCCAGTAATCAAAGGGACCAGAATTGCGGTTTATTTAATCCTCGATCTGCTATCAGAGGGGTATACAATTGAAGATATAAACAAGCTCTATCCCCACATTACCGACGAAGATATCAAGGCCTGTGTTAAATATGCCGCTCAACTGTGCCAGGTCGGCGAGATTGCTGAACCTTTTGGAGCCGCTGGCAATGCTTAGACTGCTATCGGATGAGAACATCTTCCCATCGACTTTAGCACTTCTTCGTTCCCACGGACTTGATATCAAAGATATTAAGGAAATGAAATTATGGGGCATCAACGATAAAAAAGTTATGGAGCTAGCCCGGCGCGAGGATAGGCTACTTATCACTTTAGATATGCATTTCTCCAACGTCTTTCTTTTTCCACCCTCAGAATGCCCTGGTATCATTGTTGTACGCGTCAGGCCAGCCGTACCATCTAAAGTAGATCAAGCGATTAAGTGTTTTCTTCAAGCATTGCAGCCGGAAAAAGTCAAGAACGCTCTGATAATTGTAGAGGAAAACAAATTTAGAATAAGAAAATAACTTTCACTGAAAACTCCCTTTCTCCGCCCTGCACAGGAATATATACGCTGCCGTCCGGAGAGGCGCAACGGCTGCCAGCCAGGCGTTGAGGGCCATCGCCCTGGGCCATGGCTTGCCTGGCGTATCCCTGATGGCGCTCTTGATTTATTCCCTGGTTCTGTTTGCCACGAGTGTCATTATAGTGCAGAGAGCTAAATAAGGCGGAGGCGGCGCTTAACTTTAGCAGAGCAGGGCATCCAGCTCTTCTCTGTCCGCCTTGGGATGCAAGGCCAGGGTGATGCCCCTGGTGACCGTCCGGCCGGCATTGAGAATCAGATCGTCAATCTCCCTGGGGGTGACGATCAGCGAGCCTTCGAAAGGTTTCAGCAGCTCGTCCAGCACTTCCTTGGAGAGCGCCTGGCTGACCTGAGTGCCCCGGGAATTTTTATTCTGGTAGCTTTCCAGGGCCGACTGCATGATCGTGCCGGCGTTGACTACGGTCGGGACGCCAATGGCGATCACCGGCACACCCATGGTCTGCTGGGTGACCCCGATCCGGTTGTTGTTTACTCCGGAGCCGGGGGAGATGCCGGTGTCTCCAATCTGGATGGTGGTTCCCAATCTGGAGATATTGGTGGCGGCCAGGGCGTCGATGGCGATAATCACCCCCGGCTTGATCTTTTCCACAATTCCCTGCACGATCTCCGCGGTTTCGATGCCGGTGATCCCGAGCACCCCTGGCGCAAAGGCACAGACCGACCGGTAATTGGCCACCATCTCCGGCATTTGCTGGTGCAAGTGCCTGGTGATCAGGGTATACTTGACTACGGTGGGCCCCAGGGCATCGGGCGTGGCCTGCCAGTTTCCCAGCCCGATGATCAGCACTGCCGCCTGATCAGGAATGTTCAACAGGCTGCGCAGGTGCTGGGCCAGGATATCGGCCACACTGGATTGGACCTCGGGTGCTTTGAAACGGAGATCGGGGGCCTCGATGGTGATATAAGTTCCTTTGGGCTTGCCCATCACCGATTCGGCGCGCTCATCGAGAATTTTAATAATGGAGACGGTGCCATTGGAAAAATCCTGCTTATCCTCGGAAACGCCGGGTATTTCCTGCCTGGTAGCTCCTCTGACCAGGTCTCTGGCTTCCAGCGCCAGGTCCAGCTTGACCATCGGTGGTGCACCCCCTGAAAAATACTTTAAGGCTTGGATCGGCCATTTCTAGGATTGACCAAAGCCCGGGTTTTTTATGCAGTCTACAATTTTTAAAAAAACAAGGTTTTCAACGGCGGTCCGACCAATTACAATATAGCTAAGCTTGATGGGAGGGCCTCTAACAGATGAAATGGCTGCCACTGCTTGACCAGTATGATGACCTCGCCAACCTGCAACAATACTGCAGCCAGTGTCACCGCTGCGGTTTGCGGGAAAATGCCAGCGGGGTGGTGTTCGGGGACGGCAATCCCGGGGCCAGGTTGATGTTTGTCGGAGAGGCGCCGGGGGCCGATGAAGATCGACTGGGGAAACCCTTTGTCGGCGCTGCCGGGCAACTGCTCGAGAAGATCATGGGGTCTGTGGAACTGCAGCGCAGCGATGTCTATATCACCAACATCGTCAAATGTCGGCCACCGGGCAACCGCCTACCCAAGCGGGAAGAGGGGGAGGCCTGTTTCGTCTACCTGGTGCGGCAGATCGAGCTGATCCAACCTCGGCTGATCGTCTGCCTGGGGGGGTTGGCCACCCAATACCTGGTCCACAAGGATGCCAGGGTAACCCAGGTGCGGGGCAATGTCTTTGAAAAAGGCTCGATCAAGATCATCCCGACCTTTCACCCGGCTGCCATTTTGAGAGACGCCAACAAAAAAAAGCCGGTATGGGAGGATTTCAAGAAGATCAAGGAGCTCTATGATCAGGCATAAAATATTTTTAAGAGAGCAGGAATCTGCAATTCCAGGTCGAAGAATATCATATTATAAAGGGAACCACGGAGGTTCCCGGTTTGGCAGAAGCCGGCTGGTATCCGTGGTTTTTTAAGTTCGGGAAAAAATGAATGGGGGTGTTACCGGTGTGTGAAGCACATGCCTATCTACGCAAGGATGACAAGGACGAGTTATTTATGGAGAATGTGGACAGCGTGCTGCCTAACGAGGATGGCCTGGTGTTGGAGAATATCTTTGGCCAGCGCAAGATTATCAAGGCACGCATCAGGGAGTTGGCCCTGGTCGACCATAAAATAATTTTGGAGCAGGCTTAAGCGGCTGGGCGTAAGCTTTTTTGGCTGAAACCGCGGAGGTTTCTGGTGCCTGCAGGAAGCAGGCTGCGACTGCGATAATAGAAAAAATTGTAGAATAGTATAGAATACGGCATTTGAAAAAATTACATAAAAAATTATGGCATCATGAAGATGCTGCAGATCACGAAGATCTTCTAATTTCAGTGATCTATTTTATTTTTGTCAAGGATGTGAGCGCAGCAGATAATGGCTAATGGGAAAAACATCATTTGATATGTCAAAATAAAATAGTTTTTATGGAAGGTCGATTTTCATGCATATTCCTGATGGGTATTTAGGCCCTGCAACATGTGTGGTGGGGTATGTCGTCATGTTGCCGTTCTGGGCAACGGCAGTCAAGAAAGTGAAGGAAACCCTGCAGACCAGGCTGATCCCGTTGATGGTGATCGGGGCGGCTTTCTCCTTTGTGTTAATGATGTTCAACGTGCCGATTCCCGATGGCACCACGGCGCATGCCGTGGGCAGCAGTCTTCTGGCCATTATCCTGGGGCCCTGGGCGGCCATGATCTGCGTCACCATCGCCCTGGCTATCCAGGCCCTGCTATTCGGCGACGGGGGTATCACGGCCTTTGGTTTTAACTGCTTCAATATGGCCGTGGTGATTCCTTTTAGTGCCTACTTCATCTACCGCCTGATCGCCGGCAACTCGGAGGCCACCTCCGCCAAGCGCTGGATCGGGGGGCTGGTCGGCGGCTATATCGGCATCAACCTGGCGGCCATGTGCGCCGGCATCGAGTTCGGGCTACAGCCATTGATCTACGGCGGTCCGGTATACTGCCCGTACACCATCGCCCAGGCGGTGCCGGCCATGCTGTTCGCCCACCTGACTGTTGCCGGCCCGGTCGAGGCCATAGTGGCGGCCCTTGTTATACGTTACTTCCAGGTGAGCGATCCGTCGTTGTTCCTGGTCGGTGCGGCATCGAAGGTTCAAGCTACCGTCAAAGAAGGATTTAACAAGCTGTGGTATATTATAATAGCCCTGATCGTGCTGACCCCGATCGGCTTGCTGGCTCCCGGCGGCGCCTGGGGAGAGTGGGGCGCCGATGAGATCAAGAACAAGTTCGGGTTTATTCCTCAAGGAATGGCTGCTCTTAGGGATCACTGGCACGCCCTGCTGCAGGATTACGGCATTCCGGGCTGGGGCGGCGACAACCCGGCTTTCTGGCAGAGCGCTTTTGGTTATATAATCTCTGCGGTAGTGGGCATTGCGATCATCGTCGGCCTCACTTACCTGTTCAGCAGGCTGGTGGCGGCCAGGGAAGCGGCAGACAAGAGTTGACAGAAAGGATATTCTGATGGCTGACTATCAGATGCCGGAGTGGCTCCTGGAGTCCCAGGGGCCGCTCCCCAGCTTTAATGGCACCCGTAAAGTGCGGCGAGGCTTTCTGGAAAAAACCATCGATGGTTTCTCCCAGATAATGATCGATGATTTTTTTGCCGAGCGGATAGCCGGTTCCAGGGGGCTGATGCAGGGCCTGCACCCGGGAATCAAGGTAATCACCACGCTCTTGCTAATAGTGATGGCTGTTTGCCTCCGTACCTGGCCGGTGCTGCTGCTCCTCAACTTATGGGTGCTGTTGCTGGTTTACATGTCCAACATCGGGCTGTCCAACTTTCTCAAGAGAGTATGGCTGGTTGTGCCGTTGTTTGCCGGTATTATCATTCTCCCATCGCTTTTCAACGTGGTCCGCCCCGGAGATCCGCTGCTGGTGCTGCTGCATTTTAGTGGTCAGCACCGGTTTGGCCCCTGGGTGTTTCCTGATACACTGGCCATTACCAGGCAGGGAGTTCGGGCCGGCATCATCTTTGTGCTGCGGGTCGGCGCCTGCGTCTCCCTGAGCGTGCTGCTGACGCTGACCACACGCTGGCCGGCTCTCCTGAAGGGCCTCAGCATGATCCGCATACCATCGCTGTTTACCAAGATACTGGAGATGACCTACCGCTATATCTACGTCCTGTTGCAGAGTGCCAGCGACATGTTTCTGGCCAGGAAGAGCCGCACGGTCGGCCGGACCAATACCAAGGAACAGCAGCAGTTCGTGGGCAGCGCCCTGGGCGCCCTCTGGACCAGGGCCTTCGCCCTGAGCGAGGAGGTCCACGCCGCCATGATCGCCCGGGGCTTTAACGGTATTCCCCGTACTCTGTCGAGTTTCAAGATTGAGGGATTGGATTGGTTCTGGACCGGCTTTACGGTGCTGGTCAGCATCTTGCTGCTGTGGGGGGATTCGATAGTTGGCTGGAGATGAACTACTCTACGAGCTAAAAAACGTTGGTTTTCACTACCCGAGCGGGGAGCAGGCGCTGGAGCAGATCGATCTGACTATCAGCAGGGGAGAGAAGGTGGTCCTGCTGGGAGCGAACGGCAGCGGCAAATCCACCCTGCTCAAGCTGCTGAGCGGCTTGCTGTATGCAGAAGAGGGGGAAGTCAGGTTTTGTGGACAACCCCTCAACGAGGAGAGTCTGGCCAACGAGGAGTTCTCATTCGCCTTCCGCCGGCGGGTGGGGTTCGTGTTCCAGAATTCCGACGCCCAGTTGTTCAACTCCAATGTTTGGGAGGAGATCGCTTTCGGCCCGGTGCAGTTGGGCCTGCCGGAAGTTGAGGTCCGCCGGCTGGTCGATGGTGTGATCGCCATGCTGGGCCTGGAGCGCTTCACGCACCGGCCGCCCTTCAAGCTGAGCGGGGGCGAGAAGAAACTGGTGGCAGTCGCCTGCGTGCTCTCCCTGAACCCGGATGTGCTGCTGCTGGACGAACCCACCGGTGGGCTCGATCCGCGCACCCAGCGCAAGCTGATCCATCTGATCAGGCAACTCAACGAGGCGGGCAAGACGATCATCACCACCACTCATAACCTGGAGATTGTAGACGAGATCGCTGACCGGGCGCTGGTCTTCGGCGAGGACCATCATCTGGTAGCCTCAGGCGCCTGCCAGGAGATACTTAGCGACAGGGACATGCTGGTACGCGTTAACCTGGTGGATGAAGAGTTCCATCGTCACGCTCA
>JBEKKU010000138.1:0-6182 GCA_050010575.1 Thermacetogeniaceae bacterium
TTGAAAATAGCCGGCATAGATTATCAAGTTCTCCCGCACCGAGAGCACCGGATCGAGATCGTCATCCTGGGAGATCACCCCGATCTGGGATTTGATCGCCCTCGGCCGGAGCATGATATCCTCGCCGAATACGCTCAGCAGCCCGTCCGACACCGGGGAGAACCCGTAAGTCATCCTGATAATGGATGTTTTGCCAGCTCCGTTGGGTCCCAGCAGGCCAAAGCACTCGCCCGGGTAGACAGCAAAGTTTACACCCTTAACGGCTATAAAATCGCCGTATTTCTTGACCAGATTGCTGGCCAAAACGACCGGCTGGCGTTGCTGATCGGCGCTCATCTTTACCTCGCAGGTCTTGGGATAACTCTGATATGGGTATTATATATTTTCTCTTGATCTATCGGCAATAATTCCTAAATGATGCACCGCTGCACCGATCACTCTTTCCCGCCCTCCGTCGTTTCCAAACTACCCTGCGCCAGGCAGCGGAGGATCAGTTCTGCCGCCTGCTTGCTCAGCGGCTGATTGTCGTTGCCGCACTTTGGCGAGATGACGCAGCCGGGACAGCCCTGTTCACAGGGACAATCCCGTACCAGTTCATGGGTCATCCTGGCGATCTCCTCAAACAGTTCGAAGGCTTTTTCCGCCAGGCCGATGCCTCCCTCGTAGCCATCGTAGATAAAGACTGTTGCCGCCCTGGTATCATAGTGAAAGGGCACTGAGACACCACCGATGTCCCGCCGGTCGCACATCACCTGAAAGGGCATGATGCCGATCATGGCATGCTCGATCCCATGCAGGCCGCCGGCAAAATCCTGTTGCTGCTCCTGCACCATTTTTTTGATCTCATTCGGCACCGTGAACCAGATAGCGCAGGTTTTGAAGTTGGTGGGCGGCAGGTCGAGCGGCTGAAAGCCGATGGCGCTGTCGCGCCTTCTGATCTTGTAGCCGGTATACTGTTCATTCACCACCACGCTGCCGAGAGTCACCCTGAAGCCTCCAACATCCTTCTGCTGCCGCTCTGCCAAGACTTCGATACTGGCCGCCTTCACCGGTTCGGTAAAATAGTCCACCTCGGACCGTTCAGCATTGATGGTGGCGGTATCCAGGTCCAGGGATCGCACCACATAGGTCTCTCCCTGGTGCAGCAACACTGCGCCATCGTGGGCTTCCCGAAAGGCGCGGAGGCGGTCCATGGTCTCCACGATCTTGCCGTCGCAGACCATCTTGAATATTCCTGAAGAGAAGCTGTCCAGCGATACCAGGTCCGCTGGCCTGGCCCTGCCCGCGTATACGTAGCCGCTCCCGGTCCGTCGCAGCAGTAACTCCTGTTCCAAGGGCTCTAGCAGGCCATCCATGGCGCCGAAAAACTCCTGATCGGACTCTGGCAGCAGCGGCAATTCTGAGGCTGCGCACAGCAGGTGTCCGGATTTGATGTAAGGGTTATGGAGGTTGATGATGGCATGTTCGAAGGGACTGCCAAAGAAGACTCCGGGATGGTGCATGAAGTATTGGTCGAGCGGGTCCTGAAAGGCCACCAGCACGGCTACTGACTCCCCGGCACCCCTACCGGACCGGCCTGCCTGTTGCCAGGCTGAGACCACGCTGCCCGGGTAACCGGAGATGATCACGGCGTCCAGGGCACCGATATCGATCCCAAACTCCAGGGCGTTGGTGGCGGTCACTATTTTCAGTCTCCCCTGTTTCAGCCGGCTTTCAATCTCCCGGCGCTCTTCCGGCCGGTAGCCGGCCCTGTAGGAGGTCACCTGGTCTGCCAGATCAGGGCTGTTTTCGGACAGATCGCCCCTGATCCAGAAGGACAGAAGTTCGGCCATCTTCCTGGATACAGTGAAACACAGGGTATGCAGGTTGTGGTTCACTGTCTCCAGCAGCAGGCGCCGCGTCTCCTGATGGGCGGATGGTTTGTTGGCGCCCTCGAAGAAAGGATTGTACAGCACGAAGGATTTGCTGCCTCTGGGTGAGCCGTCATCGTCGATCAGCTGGAACTGCAGGCCCGTCAGGTTCCGGGCAAACTCCAGGGGGTTGGCGATGGTGGCGGAGCTGAGGATGAATTGCGGCCTGGAGCCGCAACCACTGCAGATTCTTCTTAACCTCCTGATCAGGAAGGCCACGTTGGAACCGAAAACACCCCGGTAATGATGCGCCTCATCGATCACCACGTACTTCAGGTTCCCCAGGAAGCGTTGCCACTTGAAGTGCCAGGGCAGCACCTGGTGCAGTTCGTAGGGATTGGTGATGATCACTCGGGAACGTTCCCGGATTCCCGGTCTCCGGCCGGAGGGGGTATCGCCGTCATAGATCTCCGGGTAAGTCTTGATCACTGATGCCCGATCCATCTCTCTGACAGACTGTAACTGGTCGTTGGCCAGGGCCTTGGTGGGATAGATATAGAGAGCCGTGGCCCGGGGGTCGAGCTGCAGGCCCTCGAAGACCGGTATGTTGAAGGCCAGCGACTTACCAGAAGCGGTGGGTGTGGTCAGGATAATGTTGCCGCCGTCCCTTACGCCGTCGATGGCCCGGCATTGGTGGCTGTAGAGCCTGATCTCCTTGAGGTAGTCTTGGATGCCCGGCGGCAGGCCCTCATCCAGTGTGCCGTATACCGGCGATCGCGCCTCGATAGTTTTAATAAAGGCGATTCTCTTCTGGTAATAGGGGTCCCCAGCCAGGTGTTCCAGCAATGATCCTACCGACATGGGCGCCACTCCGCGGACAGCTTGAAAAACATTCTGGCCAGGGAGATCAGATCCTGTTTGTTGTGCTCCAGGATCGGGACCAGGGGGCCTGGATTGCCGGTTCTAAGGTAAGTCTCGTAGAACTCCGGCACCAGGGCCGAGAGTACGTCATGGTCTCTCTCAATCCCCAGCAGGTGCTGCTCCAAGGTGCACAGCCGGCAGTCCGGCAATAACTCGCGGTAACTGCGCCTGGCGAAGAAGAGCAGGTCAAAGTTGGGCCGGTTCAGATCGGCGGCCATCCGGTAGTAGACTGCCCGCTCACCGATGTAGGGAACATCGAAGCATCTGCCGTTGTAGGTCACCAGGGCGGTATGCTGCTCCAGGTGCGAGAGGGCGGCGCAGATGGCAGCCGGCTCCTCCGGGATGTCCCGGGCCAGGTACTGGGAAACCATGATCCTGCCGCCGCTGACGCCAGCCACACCGATCAAGATGATCGGGCGCTGAAACAGGCCCATGGTCTCGATGTCCAGAAAAAGCAACTGCTCGATCTCGTGCAGGCCGGACAACCTGAGCATCTGCGGATGCGATCTGCTATATCTGAAGGTGATCAGGCGGAACAACTCTGCCGGGTCTCCCCGGAGCAGGATCTCCAGCACTGTCCGGGCCTCCTCGCCAAACCGCGGGTGGCCGGCTAAGCTCTCGAGGGTCGGGTAGCCCGAACTCTTCAGGAGTTTTTCGGTCTCCTCCCTGATGCCGAGGACCAACTTCAGGTCTGACAGCAACTCCCCCAACACCTCGGCCGGTCCAGGCCGGCTGAGGGGATCGATGTCGCATTCCTCTTGGATCGCCAGGCAGGATCCCCGCTCGTTCCTGGCCACCCGGCCTCCGGTGACATCCTGGATGTTGTTTCCCCGGTACTGCCGGAGCAGTTCACGCTTTAACCTCTGAGCGTCGTTGTATTCCCGATCCGGCAAATAATCTGCTCGCAATTCCTGATCATGTGGACAGCTCTCCGGAACGATCCGGTATTCCCTGAGGCGTTCACTCTTCTCCTGCCATAACCTGCCGATCTGTTCCACTGTGATTACCCCTCACGCCGTCGGTTCCAACAGCTTCCGGAAGATCTCCCTAGTTGCCTGAACAGCCGGGCTGTCCGGGGGCAATTGCACCAGCGGTTGATCTTTGAGGTCATAATTAGCCAACTGATCGTCAAAGGGGATGGTGCCGATCAGCTCCAGCCCGGTGGCTGCGATCTCAGCCTTGAGCGGCGCCGGATCGGCTGTCTTGGTAATGATCAGGTAGGCCTTGCCAATATCAATATTCAACGACCTGGCCAGCTCCCGGATCCGGCCGGCAGTACGGACGCCCTTCACCGTAGGGTCGGAGATGATCAGCATGATATCCAAACGCTCGATCACTTCCCGGCTCAGATATTCCATGCCGGCCTGATCGTCGATCACCATATAGTCGTATTTTTCATCCAATATCTCCATGTTGTTTTTCAGGATGGTCATGGGGATGCAGTAGCAGCCAGCCTCCTGCGGCGCCCCCACCAGCAGCAGATCGTAGTCCCCGGCATGAGTCAGCGCATCCCCGGGCAGATGCTCCTTGATATAGTTGCCCCTGATGGCGTTATCGATGGTGTCGATGTTTTTAGCCTCGTTAAAAATATCGGAGATCGACTTCCTGACCTGCACTCCCAGAGCCAGATTGAGGGTGGAGTTGGGGTCGGCGTCCACCGCCAGAATGGTCCCCTTCTTGGAATCGATCAGATACCGGATCAGCAGCGAGGCGATGGTGGTTTTGCCCGTGCCGCCTTTGCCGGCCAAGGCGATATGCATGGCCATCTCTAACAACACCCCTTCAGATTTAATTATCTGCCAACATAATACCACTTAAAGGACAGGTTGCGCCCATCTATCTTTCACACTGTTCAAGATCTGCTCAGGTTAAAGAATCACCCGGCTATTTTTCCCAGCCATAGTAATACTACCTGTAACACCAGTTGAAAGTGGTCAGGGTCTAGCACATGGTGATGCGGAGCGGCATTAAAAGACGGCCTCTGGCTCTCTGGCGTACCCTGATTCCGGCCATCAGTTCCGGCCTGACCATTTCCCTCATGGCCAGGTTGCACTATCCCCTCCCCCACGACGCCATAGCGCTGCTCTGGCTGTCCCGCCTGGATCCCCTGCTGTTAGCCTCGGCATTGCGCTGGGATGGAGCACTGCCCTATTGGGCGTGGCTGCCCCTAGCGGGGTTGCTGGTTGCCGCTGCAATAGGCCGTCTTTTCTGCGGCTGGCTATGCCCCGTAGGCGGGTTGCTGAGCCTGCTCCAATCCGGCCGGGAATTCCTGGACGGCACAAGAAGTGGTATCTGCAAATATTGTCCCCGAGCAAGGGGCGATATCTCTGGCTGGCATTTCTTCTGGGAGTGCTGCTCCTGGGCAGTAACTGGCCGCTCCTGTTAACGCCCTACACCCTGTTGAGCCACGAGATCGACAGAGCGTGGACCGGCCAATTCCCCTGGCTGGCAATAGCAGCGTTGCTGCTCGGCCTGCTCTTCTATCCCCGTTTCTGGTGTGTCTTCATCTGTCCGACCGGTCTGCTGCTATCAGCCATCAGCCATTGGCGCCTGTGGCGCCAGTCATCTGCTGCCGGCTGCAACCAGTGCGGGAGATGCCGGCTTGATTGCCCGGCGCAGTCCGCCCGGCCCGGCCAGAGCGCAGGCGAGCAGTGCCTGCTCTGTGGCCGGTGCCAGGATGGCTGCCCCAGTAAAGCCGTGCGCTGGATTGCCGGCAGACGCATCCATCCATCAAAAGAGATACCGTCGACTGCCGCAGAAACAGGCTGTTCAGACTTTGGCCAGTCGCGGCGCATGCTGCTCAAGGGAGCGGCGGCCACTATCGCTGTGACCGGCCTCTGGTTCTGGCTCGGGCGTAGGGCCATGGCTCAACCGTTACGCCCCCCAGGCGCCCTGCCCGAGCCGGAGTTTCTCGAACGTTGCGCCCGCTGTGCCCGGTGCATCAAGGTCTGCCCCAACCAGGCGCTGCAGCCGGCGCCGTTGTCCGCAGGCCTGAGTACCATGGAAACACCGCAACTGGCGCCTCGCAAGGGACGCTGCGACCTGTGCCTGTTATGCCAGGAGGTCTGCCCCACGGGAGCGATCAGGAGATTACCCGCAGGAAAGGTGAAGATCGGCACGGCCATATTAGACCAGGCCAGTTGTCTGGCCTGGCAGCAGGGTAAGTATTGCCTGCTCTGTGTCGAACAGTGCACCTTCCAGGCAGTACGGATGGACGAAAAGCGCCGCCCCTTTGTCAGGGCGGCAAGTTGTATCGGCTGCGGAGCCTGCGAGAACGGGTGCCTGGTGGCGGGCGCCGCCATTCACGTCTACCCCTGAACCCTACATCGCCAGCATGAAACCAACGCCATATTGTTCACTTTGATCGAGGCGGCTATCGTATCAGACCAGCCCCGGTTTGTTCCACAAGCT
>JBEKKU010000139.1:0-6148 GCA_050010575.1 Thermacetogeniaceae bacterium
CTGGCCGGGTCCGGCGGATAAAACAGGCCGCGCCGTTCCACCTCCTGCTGGATGGCGAAGGTGACCACGCCGGGCTCCACTACTGCCACCAGGTTCTCCTCATCGATCTCCAATATTCTGTTCATGCGGGTCAAATCCAGCACCACACCGCCGCTGACCGGCAGCGAACCCCCGCTTAATCCGGTTCCGGCGCCCCGGGGAATGATCGGAAACAGATGCCGGTTGGCCAGCCTGACGATCGCTTGGATCTCCCCGGTGTTGCCCGGACGGGCTACCAAATCCGGCATGAAGGCATTCGGAGTGCCATCGTAGCCGTAGCACATTCTCTCTTCCAGCGATATGAAGATGTTCTCCTCACCCACAACTCCGGTGATCTCATCAATAATAGAGGGCGGGATCATCTGCACGCCTCCTTTTATGTATTCAGCGACGATCGGCTCTAGATTCTGATTTTTATCGCCCAGCCTTTCATGCCAATATTAGCACAAGAAGGGGCTGAATCATATCCACTAAAGCTCGGAACGGTAACACAAGCAATGCAAGCAAGAATAGTCCTTGCTTGCACTCATACTACCTTTTTCAGCAACCACCGCTTACTGATTCGGCCTGCTGATATGCCCTCTGTTATGAAATCTCCACGATCTGGCCGACGGGGTACCATTGCACGTTTTTATTGAACAGTTGGCTGATCGCTCTGAGCGGAACCATCATGCGCCCGTTGACGATCTGGGCCGGCACGTCGATATTATAGGGGCTGCCATTAAGGTACACCTGCAGAGCATTGTTGTGAATGATGATCTTATCGGATCCGGCATTGATCGTTACCGTACCGTCGGCACTCCACGCCACATCGCTGTCGGGCAAGCCCAGGGCATTGGCTATCGTCCGAATCGGAACCAGGGTGCGGCCGTCCACGATGGTCGGCTGCACATCAAAACTAAGCTCGTCACCATTGGCAAACACGCTGATGCTGGTGCTGCCCTGTTGCTGGTAAATCTGCCCCAGTTTAGTATAGGCCCAATCCTGATTGCTAAGATTGATGATCATCTTCAAGACGGCCTCGGAACTGCTCCACTTGTTGCCGCTCAGGGCGCTGATCAGCTGCTCTTCCAGGCTGGCCAGGTTATCTTCGACCTTATTAACCGTCTCTATCTGTTTTAAAACCTGGGTGGCCTGGTCAATCTGGTTGCCGCTGATCGCCTCGGCAAAATCCTGTTTCAACTGGGTTAGCTGACCGCCCTGGTTGACCGGCTGCGCGGTCGTCTGTGCCGCCTGGCCGTTGATCGTAAAGGTGACGGAAGCTATGCTGCTCCAGCCTGCCAAACCGTGAACCGCAGCCTGCACCGTGCCGGACTGGCCCACCGTAAAGGCTCCGCTATAGGCGACAGCCGTGCTGCTGGTCGAGGGATCGGAGCCATCGGTCGTATAGTAGGCGGTGTCTCCGCTGGATATGTTAAGGATGGTCACGCTCTGCGCCGCGGCAAAGGCGCCGCCGGCCGGTGAGATAGTGGGCGCCGCAGGCAAAGCCGCCTGATCGGAGGTTGTGAAGCTGATCGCATTGCCGTAGGCCGTGCCCTCCGGGTTGATGGCATAGGCCTTGAAGTAATAGTTTGTAGCTGCGGCCAGTCCGGTCAGGTTGTAATTGAAAGATCCGTAGTGGTTATCCGTGCCGGCAGTGAGTTTTACCCACTGGCTCTGGTCGGTGCTGAGATAGAACCCGTACTCGCTGATAGTGTCACTGCCGTTGTTGGAGATGCTGCCGTTCAGGGTGGTGGAACTGGAGGTGAGCGCTGCGGCATCGCCGGTCTCTACCGTTGGCGCCAAAAGGGATGAATTGCCGCTTCCGCTGCTGACCGTGAAGGTGGCTGAAGTAACGCTGCCCCAGCCTGCCGGGTCGAGAATGACAGCCTGCACCGTCTCGGATTGACTCACAGTGAAGGCCACGGTATAGAGAACCCTGGTACTGCTCGTGGTCGGATCGCTGCCATCGATGGTGTAGTAGACGTTGTCTCCGCCGGGTATGTTGAGGATGGTCACGCTCTGCGCCGCGGTGAAGGCGCCGCCGCCCGGTGAGATGATGGGCGCCGCAACCGTTGCCGCCGAGGCCAGCCCGGCTTGCATCAGAAACATGGCCATAATAGTTGCTGTTAGGATAAACAGAGAGGCCAGTTTCGAGTGCCTGATCATTAACATGTTACTCCCTCCCGATCAATTTCTTTTTCTAAATAATATCTTATCATTGCTATCTGGATTGAATATGAAAAAGGGCTAAGAAAAAATGACCGGATTAACACCTAGCCAGTTTCCCATCCACAAACTGCATCCGGCGCCCCTCTCCCACCATGGTGAGATGGGGTTGCGCCCTGACCTCGTCCAGCAGTGCGGCCGAAAGTTCAACCCTGGACAGGTCCAGAGTATTGTCGACTACCAGCACCCGGGCTCTCTCACTGTCTATTCCACCCAGGCTTTGGAGGGCCGCGGCCAGGGTCTCCTCGTCGGTGGCATAATGCATCGGCGCCATCGCCCGCATCACGAAGGTGGTGCTGATCACGTTGAGATAGGTAACCGTCCAGTCGACCTTGTCCAGCAGGCAATCGGTGGTAAAGTCCGCCAGTCCGATCCCCAGGGCGTTTCCCTTGGAGCGCTCATCCAGGTCAAGCACGGCGATCCGCTGAATACGCGGACTTTCCGGCTCAGGCTCTCCCTGAATACGCAGGCGGCCAATGATATTGGTATCCATGCCGGTGCCGCTGTAGCACTTGCCCATGCTCCGGACCACCAGCAGGTCCAGCTCTCTGCAAGGTAGGGCCGGCATCAGCCGGCGTGCTGTTTTCAGCAACTCCTGCTCCCGTTCGTAGAACTGGTCCGGTTCCATTCCGGCCACCTGCGCCGTCTGTTCGCGGGCGTTTTCAATGATGGCAATTCCGTACAGGATCGGCAGCCGCTCGATGATCTGCGCCGCCACCAGCGGAATGTATGACGCCAGCCCTCTAATGCCGAAGCTGTGCAACGCCGTCGCACCCTGGGGATTGCCCAGGCCAACGGCAAGCATCTTGGTCAGGCCGCTCTCCACCGCGGCATGAAAGGAGGTGTGCGGTTTGACGCGGTTGATGATGAGCAGTCCCTGGCTCTCCAGGGCCACCCGATTGACAAAGACCGGGACCCCCGGCCCCACCTCACCGATCTTGACCGCTTCCCCGCTGGCCTCTATGGGCACACCCAGCGTCTCCTCGGTAATGCCCAGTCCGGCCAGGAGCTTTTTCTGCCCTTCCGGCGTCCCCCCGCCATGGGAGCCCATCGCCGGGATGATATAGGGCTCAAATCCCTGGTCCTTGATAAACTGTACCGTTGCGCTCAAGATCGGGACAATGTCGCTAATGCCCCTGCTCCCTGCTGTCACGCCGATTCTGGCGCCAGGCCGCACCTTCCGCCAGAAATGTGCGGCTTTCAGCAGGCTGATGACTTCTGCCTGTACATCATCCACCGCGGGAGCCGGAGGCTCAAACCGCGCCTGATACATCAATGGGAACTCCATCCCAGTTCTCCCTCCGCCACTACTGCTTTTAATCCTGCCTCTCCCGCCCTAACAACAAAGGCAGGCAGTCTCTTTCAGGCTCATATTAGCACAAGTGCGCTCTAAATCAAACCGTTGCCATAAAAGAGCCCACGGTATCTGATTGCGTCTTAAAACACCCCTTTTAAATGCTCGATGCGGGGTCTGTCGTCGCCTGGATGGGTGATGGCGACAACGTCGAAACGGCACTCCTCGTCATCCCGGGCCCTCACCTGCAGGTAATACTGGGCGAGCCGCCTGATCCTGGCCTGCTTGGCAGGTCCCACGGCCTCCTGGGGCAGGCCAAAACCGCCGCCGTTGCGGGCTTTGACCTCCACAAACACCAGCACCGGGCCATCCGTAACGATCAGGTCGATCTCCCCGCTGCGGCAGCGCCAATTCTTTTCGATCAGGCGGTAGCCCAGGCCGATAAGAAAAGCAAGGGCGATCTGCTCACCCTGGTGACCGGTTTCTTGCCTGAGCCTGGTCATCGCTCCGCCACCTTCCCGGATCACCTATCCATAAACATACATCACGTGGCCGGCTATTTCCATTGAGAGGCCCATGAGCCTGAGACCACCATCATCGATCAGGCAAAATTTAAAAGAAGGCGGACCGGAGCATACGTCACCCGGTGAATGGGGCACGGACCGTATTTGCTTAGCGCCTCCAGGTGCTCTGGGGTGAAGTAGCCCTTATGATTGTTGAAGCCATACTCCGGATAGATCTGATGATACTCGACCATGGCCCGATCGCGGCTTACTTTTGCCATGATCGAGGCAGCGCTGATGACGGGAATTTGATCATCCCCGTCAATGATCGCCTCAGCAGGGAGATCCAGGTCCGGCGTATACTTCCCGTCAACAAGCACCTTGTCCGGCCTGATGCTCAAGCTCTCCACAGCGCGCTTCATCACCAGCAGCGTTGCCCGCAGCACGTTAAGCCTGCTGATCTCTTCCAAACTAGCCTTCTCAACACTCCAGCACAGGGCGCGCTCCTTGATAATGGCGCTCAGCTGCTCACGTTTGCGGGCGCTCAACTTTTTTGAGTCAGCTAGCCCCTCGATCGGGCGTTTCGGGTCCAGGATCACCGCGCAGACATAGACCTCGGCTGCTCCGGCGCCGATCCCCACCTCATCGCATCCACATTCCAGGATCACTGTTCTTCTCCCCCGTAGACCCATCTACTTGAGCAACTTGCGCACGCCGTTAACCACATTGCCGTAAAGCGCTCGCAGATCTGGTCAAAGATACTAATTCGGGGATGATCAGCAGAATCCTCTCCAAATAAAAACCCCGGCTAGGAGTCCGGGGTTCTGTAGGCGGGAGCCGGTGCAAGGATAAGGCAAACCTGACCCCGTCAGTGGGGAACTTCCAGCGAGATCGGCCCCAGCTTGCCGCTGCGAAACTGCTCCAGCAGAAAGATACAGGCCCGCTGAGTGTCTGCTATGCCGCTGCCCATCAGAAATCCCTTGGCCAGAGCGATCTCCTCGAATGAACACGGCTGGTCCGGTCCTAGCGGGAAGGTTCTTTCCACCACCGCGGGGTACTGTGACTGCAGGAAACCGAGCAGCCATTCGGAGACCGCCTCAGGCTGATATTCCTGCAGATCGAGCGAACCGACCGCCGCCAGCTTCAATTTATCAACGGCGCTAACCTTGGCTATCGAGATAATACCGGGGGTATCCAGGACGGAGATAGCGTCGCTCAGGTGCACCCATTGGGACCCCCTGGTGATGCCGGGCTTGTTGCCTGCCCGCATGGACGTTTGACCGATCAATCTGTTCAGGTAGGTAGATTTTCCGGTATTGGGAATGCCCAGTACCGCCACCCGCAGGCCCCGCTGGCGGCGGCCCCTTGATTGCAGCGACTCGTTCACCGCGAGAGTCCGGGCGGTGATCAGTTTCCAAAGCTCCCGCAACCCCTGGCCGTTTTTAGAGTCCACCGCCACGGCCACCTTGCCCCGTTCCTGATAATAAGCAAGCCAGGCTTTGGTGATCTGCTGATCAGCCAGCCCGGCTTTATTCAATACGATCACATGCTGTTTGTTGTGAATCAGCTTGGCTACCATCGGACTGCTGGAGGCCAGGGGGCAACGCGCATCCACCAGCTCGCAGATCAGGTCTACCACCTTTAAGTAGGTGGCCAGCAGGGCCACCTTCTGTTGGTGAATATTCAGCCCTCCGTCGCTGGTCATCTGAGTATCCTCATCCGCCCGGGTGGCCAGAAGATCACAAAGGCCTTACCGATAATGTTCTGCTTGGGAAGAGGGCCCCAAACGCGGCTGTCGTCACTGTTGTTCCGGTTGTCGCCCATGACAAAGAGATCGCCGGGCGGCACCTTTACAGGACCGAAGTCGCTCATCACCTGTTTCGGCAAGTACGGTTCGTCCAGTCGTCTGCCATTGACAAACAGGTAACCCTGCTTGACCTCCACGGTCTCTCCTTCCAGAGCGACAACGCGCTTGATGAAATCCCGCGAGGGGTCGACCGGATAACGGAACACGATGATATCGCCCCGCTTTGGCGGACTGAAGCGATAGAGCAGCATATTGACAATCAGCCGATCATTGATCAGCAGGGTCGGCTCCATGGAA
>JBEKKU010000140.1:0-6039 GCA_050010575.1 Thermacetogeniaceae bacterium
GAGAGATGAAAACAAAACGAGTCGCATTTTCCCTGCTCGTCTCGCTGCTGGCGGCGTTCAGTGCAACTGCGCAACGGCCGGATGGAGGGACACAAATTATCGAAGGGATCGAAGCGAAGCACCAGGCGTATGCCGATGTCGCGCTTCAAATCTGGAAATTTGCCGAAACCGGCTATCAGGAAGTAAAGAGCAGCGCCCTGCTCGAAGCCAAGTTGGCAGAGGCCGGCTTCACGGTCCAAAAGGGGGTCGCCGACATTCCGACCGCATTCGTGGCAAACTATGGCAGTGGCAAGCCGGTCATCGCATTTATCGGCGAGTATGACGCTTTGCCGGGTCTCTCACAAGAGGCCGTACCCGAGAAAAAACCAGTCCTGGCAGGCGCCCCGGGCCACGGCTGCGGGCATAACCTGCTAGGGACGGCTGCAATGGCTGCAGCCATCGCGGTGAAGGATTGGATGGCGTCCGCCCACCGGGAGGGGACCGTGCGCTTCTACGGCACGCCCGCGGAGGAGGGGGGCTCAGGCAAGGTATACATGGTGCGGGCCGGCCTATTCAAGGACGTGGACGTCGCCGTGACAAAGGATTGGACGCCGGAGCAGGTCTCCACGCCGAGCAGTTCCTCGTGGGGCGACAAGGGATACTTCGAGGTGTGGGTCAACGGCGCGAACGACTGGATCTGGCGGCACCTGCACAAGGCCTCCGAGCGGATGGTGGAGCTGGCCAACAATTTCCCGGAGGCCGGAGGCGACCTGCGGCGCGCCCTGGGTCAGGCAGCCCGGGAACTGCTCCTGGCTCAGAGCAGCGACTGGCCGTTCATCATGAAAACCGGGACCATGGTGGAGTATGCCAAGCTGCGTTTTGAGACCCACATCTCCAACTTCACCAGGCTCTACGAGGAGATCAAATATAACCGGATCGATCCGGGTTGGCTCGGCTGGCTGGAACAGCAGGACAATCTATTTCCGGAGATCGATTACCAGGTCTACCAGAGCCGTCACCTGGGTGAACTGCCCCGTTCCCTCTCCCAGCGGATACCGGTCTCCGCCTGAGCAAAAGTCAATAGCAAGCACGGACATTAAAACGGGGGCCCCTGAGAGAGGCTCCCGTTTTTTTGCCTGAACTACAATAGCTATCGTCAGGATTAACTGGATGGCGGCAAAAGATTAGGCGCGCACTGCTTCCTCCAGCGGCACATAGGGTAGACCATGGGCCGCGGCCACTGCCGCGAACGTCACTATGCCATTCACCACGTTAACTCCCTTGGCCAGTGCCGGGTCCTCCTGAATTGCCTGCTTCCAGCCCTTATTGGCCAGATCCAGGGCATAGGGCAGGGTGGCGTTGGTCAGGGCCAGGGTGGAAGTGTGGGAAACAGCGCCCGGCATGTTGGCTACCGCATAATGAACAACACCGTGCTTGATGTAAACCGGGTCCTGGTGAGTCGTGCTGTGATCGATGGTCTCGATGCAACCACCCTGGTCGATGGCCACATCTACTATGACGCTGCCCTCTTCCATCGTCGCCACCATTTCCTCTGTCACCAGTTGCGGGGCCAGGGTGCCAGGAACTAGAACCGCGCCAATCAGCAGGTCTGCGCTCTTTACCGCGCTGGCAATATTGAGACGGTTGGAGGCCAGGGTCTCCACCTGGTTGCCAAATATGTCATCCAGGTAGCGCAAACGGTCCAGGCTCCTGTCCAGGACGGTGACACGGGCTCCCGCCCCAATCGCCCTTTTCAGGGCGCTGGTACCAACAACGCCGCCGCCGATGATCACCACATGGGCGGGCGCCACACCGGCCACTCCACCGATCAGTTTACCTTTACCACCATGGGGCTTTTCCAGGTAGGTGGCGCCAACCTGAACCGCCATCCGTCCTGCCACCTCGCTCATCGGAGTCAGCAGCGGCAGGGCGCCGTTGTCCAGTTCTACTGTTTCATAGGCAACAGCTATCGGCTGCTTGTCGATCAGGGCCTTGGTCAGGGCCAGCTCAGGGGCCAGATGGAAGTAGGTGTAAATAACCTGTCCCTTTTTGAAGTAGTCATACTCTGACGGCAGCGGCTCTTTGACCTTGATGATCAGATCCGCCTTCGCCCAGACATCTGCTCCGGCCGGGAGAATGGCGGCGCCAACGGCCGTATATTGGCTGTCGGCAAAACCGCTGCCGACACCGGCGCCCTGCTCCACTATTACCTGATGACCGGCTCTGATCAGGGCATCGACACCTGCCGGGGTCATACCGACACGAGATTCCTGCGCCTTGATTTCTTTGGGCACACCGATTACTAGCTTGCTCACTGATGTTCCTCCTTGAAATATTTGTGTATACCGCTAAATGAAGATCTCCTGTTTATATACTTGCAATTCCCGTGCCAAATAATCAACAGATCTGAAATTGGGAGCATCAGAGGGTCTGCTCCGTCTATTCCCGCGGCAGACTGGCAATTTATTGAACCATGGAAAGAATATTTTCCATCTTGTATTACGCGTCAGATCTGCTTCCGGTGACTGTTCGGCCTGCATCTTATCGAAAAACCACTGGTATAATTACAATCCTGGGGCTGGCTAAAAGGCCGCCCGCCGTATTACAATGGATACGATCATGAATAAGGGGAGAATCGGATTGGAGCGCTGCCGGTTTCGCATTCGCTTTCAAGATCGGGTGGGCATGGCAAGAGATGTTGCCGCGGTAGTGGCGGTGCATGAAGCCAATATTGTCTCCCTGGAAGTCAGACCTGGCGAGATGCACCTGCAGTTCGATCAGGTGCCGGCAGCGGTTTTATCGGGGATTCTCCAACAGTTGACCAAGATTGCGGACGTGCTGGAAGTGACCCCGGTCAAGTGGCTTCCCCATGAACTGAACCAGCAGCGGCTGCGCGGGATCTTCGATACCGTAGAGGAGAGCATCCTGATCACCGACAAGCACGGCGTGATCACCATGTGCAACCAGAAGGCGGTGGAGGTTCTGGGGCTGAGCTATTCCCTGGTCACGCTCCCTCTGCAGGAGGCCTGCTTTCCACCGGAGATTGCCGATGCGATCATCTCCGGTCAACTCAAGCAGCGCGAGGTGCTGCTAAAAACCCCCTACGGTGGCGTGCGTTGCCTGGTCAAGAGCAACGTTGTCTTTGACGATCACGGCGATCCCGAGGGTTCGATGATCACCTTTGAAAAGATGTCCAAGGTAAGACGCCTGGCGCATTTCATCACCCAACCGGTCATGGTGACCTTTGACGATATCGTTTACAGCAGCAACGTCATGGCAGAGGCCATATCCCTGGCTAAAACCGTGGCCAGGGGCAATTCCACGGTTTTAATCCGGGGCGAGAGCGGAACCGGCAAGGAGCTGTTCGCCCGGGCTGTCCATATGGCCAGCCCGCGGGTAGATAACCCCTACGTCGTGGTCAACTGTGCAGCTATTCCGGACACCCTCTTTGAGAGCGAGTTGTTCGGTTATGCCGAGGGCACCTTTACCGGCGGTCTCAAAGGAGGGCGCCAGGGGCTGTTCGAGTTTGCCCATACAGGCACTATCTTTCTGGACGAGATTGCCGAAATCCCGCCCCACATCCAGGCCAAGCTGCTGCGAGTGCTGCAGGAGGGCTGTGTCCGGCGCCTCGGTGAAATGCTGGAGAACAGGGTAGACGTCCGGGTGATTGCGGCAACCAACCGCGATCTCCATCAACTGATCGCCAATGGCAGCTTCCGGGAGGATCTTTTTTACCGCCTCAACGTCATCCCCATCTGCCTGCCCCCTCTGAGAAAGCGTCGAGAGGAGATTCCCACGCTGACCTGGAGCTTTATCAATAAGTTCAACCAACGCCTGGGAAAGCAGGTCACTTCCATCTCTGATGCCGCCATGGAACGGCTGCAATCTTATGATTGGCCGGGCAACGTGCGCGAGCTGGAAAATGCCATTGAGCGGGCAGTCAATTTAACTATGGGGGGCAAGCTGGAGGTCTCCCAGATCATGCTGCCGGAAACTGCAGCCGGAGTAAAAGACTGCAATCATTTAAAAAAGGCGGCGGCGGAGGCCGAGAAGGAGACCCTGATCGACGCTCTGGATAGAGGCGGCAGCATTCGCAGGGCTGCCAAACTCCTGGGGGTCTCCCATACCACCGTAATCAACAAGCTGAGGCGCTATGGCCTGCACAAGCGGCCTGAAGACTCAGACGGTTAAACTGTCCAAACTAGTTAAGAATCTTGTTGAGGGCAACGGCGCCTTCGAGGCGGGTCAGGCCTGCAGACGGGTCGAACTCCTTGCCGTTCCGGTCGATGATGCCGAGCCCCGCCGCCAGGGCCAGGTAACCCTGGTCTGCCGCCGCCACCTTGCTGGCGCCACCCGGTGGCGCCGGAAGCGGCGACCAGATCCCCTGAAATCCGGCAACCTCATCCCAGCCCAGGGCGCGTACCACCATCCGGGCCATCGTGACCTGGTCAAGATCATCCTCCGGCAGGTACTGCTCGCCTGCCTTCAAAATACCCAGCGAGAACGCCTGTTGATAGTCCTTTTTGAACTCCTGGTCCGGATCGGCGGCCGGCGTGGACTGCCAACCAGAGGCACGCACCAGCCAGATCAGCCAGTCGCGCTGCGACAGCGCGGCTGCGGGATGGAAGGAAGAATCATAGACAGGAATGATCTTGGCCCCGGCCAGGGCGTTGGCGGCCTCGGCGCCGGGGACGCCCGCCAGATCGGTGAACACCTGTTGCTCTAAATTGATTTTGGTTTGAAAGTCACCGTCCAGGCCCAGTCCGGTGAAAGCATCGACATAGTAGGGTGCTTTCGGCATGAGGGCGTAGACCAGGCGCACCGGCATCACCTGGCCGGGCGCCTGGATCGGGGCGGAAAACTCCCGGCGGTAGCTCAGGGCCAGCGCTCCACCAGCCAGGAAGGCATTCTCCGCCCGTTCCTGGCCGATCACGCCGTGGGCTTCCGGAAACTTTAGCTGCCACCAGTTCAGCATGTAACTGGCGACCTTGCCCTGCACCGCATCCACGGTCAGCGACACGCCGTTCCCGCTGAAAGGAATGCCCTTGACCAGGCGGTCGGCCGTAAAGGAGAAACTGGTCGGCGGCGGCGCCTGTTTGCCGGCCAGTGGCCGGATCGGCGCCGTGGGTACCAACCTCAGTTTGTCCATCTGGGCCTGGAGGTCGCCGGCTGCCGTAGATAGAAAACCGGCAGCCAGGTCACGGGCCTGGTCCTCATTTAGGCGGGGTGGCTGCGACTGATCCTGTTGGGCAGTCATCAGGTTATAGGAGGCCAACCGGTTCTGGCTGGCGTCGACCTGCACAAACAGCGACCCCTGTTCATTCGGATCGTACCAACAGAAATTCCAGACCCTGCCACCGGTCAGATAGTCCAGCTGCAGGTTGGAACTCTGCAGCACAAACCCTGCCGGGATCTCCACCAGCGACCGGGCAGTCTTCAGGGCCTGGTCCTGGCTGATCAGCTTGCCCAATTCGGTGAGCGCCGCCTGTTCGGCCGGGGTTAGCGGAGCTGCCTGGGCTACCGAAGACATCCCGCCGCCGCCGTTGATCATCTTGTAGCCGCGTTGGTCATTGTTATCCCCAGGCTTGAGAATCTCCCCCGACCTGGCGTCGATCATCAGGCCACTGTCCTTGGGCGCATATAACAACCTGGCCGCATCCGGCAGCTTGCCGTCGGATATGGGGGTGAAATAGCCCAGCTGCGCCTGGGCGTTAATTCTCCACAGGGACTCGGCCTGACCAGGCTGCAGCAGACCCTCGGCCCCGGGAAAAACGATAGTGCCATCCCAATTGAAATTGAAGCTGTTGACGGCCCCGGAGTGGGCATCCACCTGGATGTTCGCCGCGTTTTCCGTGAAGGGGATGCCGTTCACCATCCGGTCAAAAGTGAATGAGTAGGCGGTGGCTCCGGTATTACGCAAACCCAGGTAGGGATCGGACGTGGCATCGGGATCGATGGCCAGGCTGCCGCTATACTTGGGCAGAACCTGGTTCAGGAAGGCTGTGGCCTTGATCTGGGCCTCGGAACGGTTCAGTTTGGGCAGCCCGCGCCCGCTGCTGT
>JBEKKU010000141.1:0-6020 GCA_050010575.1 Thermacetogeniaceae bacterium
GAGATGCCGTGCTTTGCCGGATTGTCGGTACTCCGCTAAAGATATGATTGAGGCTTCTGTAAAACCCAAACACCATAGCAGCTGAAAATATTGGCCATTCGTAAAGAATGATATTTTCAAAAATGCTCCGACACAAAATACCACCATCAGGACATTTCCGATGAACTGGACGAGATATCGTGCTTCACCTGATTTGCGGTACTTCGCCAGGGACCAGATTGCCCAGCATAGAAAAACCAGACTTCCCAAACTAAAAAATATCAGTTGGAAGACAGAGAAGGGCATTTCGACCGGATCCCCCTAACAGGTAGAGATTGTTGGACTCCCGGGCCATTGGTCACTTGCCTAACCTCTTACATATGCCATCCAGCATGTAGAGCAGGCCAATTACAGTCTGGCATTGAATCTCATAATCTGATCCCCCCTGATCTCATTTGAATCATACCTCACACCAATCGGCTCCCGGGAAACGCGCCGCTCAACGCGGATAAGTAGTCCACCTCTTTGCCGCGCTTATTGTTCCGGAGACCCTACCGCCACAAAGATGCCGTTGCCGTAGACCACTTCGGACTTTTATTCTTCAGGCCCGGCCCATGTAGAAAAGAGTTGGATGCCGCTCCTCTTGGGCATTGACAGGCGGAGCAATTCTGTCTCCCGGCCGCCTTCGAGGGGCTTCAGGTAGAGCGAGCCGCTGTCGGGATCGGTCAGCCGCAGGTAGGCCAGGTATTTCCCATCCGGCGAGACGCCAATGATCTCGTCCTCGGTATTCGCCGGGCCTGCTGTCAGAGTCATAGTCCGGTCCCCGGATCGCGCCCAGATGCGCTGCCCGGGGACCGGAAGACTGTAGGTGCTGCCCCACTGCGGGTTTTCCGGCCCGCGGCAAAATATCAGGCTATAGGGTGGACGGCCGGTCCATAGCGGGTAGGTGTCCACCTCGCCCTGTTGGCTGCAGTCGGCAATCTTGCCATCGTCCACGTTCAGGACCTGCAGTTTCTTGTTGGTGCTGGGCCACCGCCCCTCGCCCAGGATAAAGGCCAATTGTCTGCTGTCCGGGGACCAGGCAAACCAGTCCGGATTAGACAGCCCCTTGCCCAGGTCTATGTTCTGACCGGTCTGCAGGTCAGTCACCTGCAACTTCTCGGAGTCCGCGCTGAATGAGGCGGCGTTGGAGCCCAGGTGGTAGGCGAGGTAGCGTCCGTCCGGCGAGAATTTTAAGCCATCCGCCGACGACAGGTACAGGTAGAAGTCCTGCCGCCCGGCCTCGCCCACGCTGAACAATCTGGTACGCTTTCCCTCCAGGGTGAGGCGGTCCACGTGCAAAGGGGAGTAGGGAGCAGTATCGAGATGCGGGAAGGAAACCGCCAGACTCCGGCCATCGGGCGTCCAGGCAGAACCAAAAGCATTACTATTTTCGGGCAGCAGGGTAGTGACCCGCGCCTGGCCATCCGAAATGCGGGCAATCTTCAAGTTTCCGTCCGGCTGAGGAAATATCTTTAAATTGGGGTCCGGTTGAACAGGACCCTCTGTGCCGTAGGCAATGACCTCGTCTGTTGGAGACCAGGCCGCCACCTCCGAAACCGGCCGCTGGTCCACCTGGTAGGCCCCAGTACCGTCCGCCCTGACCACCCAGAGGTAGGTCTGGCTGTAATTCTCAGGTTTTGGCCTGTAAGAGAACGCCACCCATCGCCCGTCAGGCGACCAGCCGCTTATCCAGGGAAACCCGCCGGTATTAACCTGCACCGGCCTGGCATTGGCTGCCGTCCCGTCCAGGAGACAGAGCCGGCCATTGGCAATCCAGGCCACGCGCATCGGAAAGGCCGCTGCACAGACTCGTTCGACCCCCGTGCTGTGCAGATCCGGATTCATGAAACTGGCGCCGGAACTGCTAGAGCCGCTTCCGCTCTCGGCTATAGCGTTTCGCAGACCCGGTTTCATGTTTACTGCCCTGGTATGTTCGCTCAGGTAGAGCGATCCCAGCGATACCAGGACGGCCAGGACGGCAGACAGGATAATCTTGCTTGCGCTCTTCATCCGAAATCACCCGCTTAATTCATATACTGGTACGGTTATCTTCATGCCATCGCGTCCCCGCCCCCGGCAGACATGGCCCCCTCGCCGAGGAATGGCTGGTACATCATGATGGCGTGGTTTTCGGCCACCAGCTCGTCGCCGACTTGCTCCCCGAAATTGTTGTAGACGCGGCGGTGGATGAGGTTGTGGCGCACGTAGCCACCCCAGGGTTCGTGGGTGATCAGGTGCTCCCTCTCGTAGACCTCGTAGCATAGTCTGGCGGCCGGACGGAGCGCCACTCCCCGCACAGGTCGTTTTCTGTCAGCCACAGGTGCAGCTGATAAGTACTGGTGGTCTCATTCCTGATCTGCAGGTCGATGTAATTACAGGACACGGTCGCCCCGCTGCCGAAGGGCTGGGTGCGTCCGGTATCCGGGAAGACATCGTAGTTGTGGCGCCAGCGCTCCACCACCGTCAACTGCGTGTGCAGGGCCACCCAGTAGATCAAATTGGAGAGCTGGCAGAGGCCGCCGCCAACCCCGGGCACGATACGGCCCTCGCAGAGTACCATCCCCTCCCAGTAGCCCCGGCGCCGGGTCGGCCTGCCCACCAGGCGCCAGAAGGAGAGGAGCTCGCCGGGGCGCAGCACGATGCCGTCAAGCCGGGCCACCGCCAGCCTCAGGTTGGCCACCTTATTCCGCTGCATCCATAGCTCCGAGTTAGTCAATTGGCGAAACAGCGGCATCTGATGGAAAAAACACCGGTGTGGATAGCCAACCGGGTCGTGGTCAAACCGGCAGGCAAATGAACTGTTGGAGAAGCGCCAATCCCAGTATCTTCTAACGGTGAACAAGAGGCGCCCCATTTTCAATCTGAACAGGGACCTTGGCGCCGGTTTGAACCCTATTCGATCTACCATAACGACCACCTATCGTTCGCAACGCCTTTCCCGGGAGTTGCCAGTCTGGCTCCGGGCGCCGTAAACAACTGCCCGGCCTGGCTGGCGGCAGATCAAATACTCTTTTTAAGTATTACTTGGAATCTTACTTCTCTCTTACACAGCTAACCGCCACTAATCATCCCGCTCCACATTATTCAGATCGATCCGGTGCAGGACGATTTACGAAAGCATCACAGCCACATCGGCGGGTGGTTTAAATCAGCATCTTGGCTGATCTCAACGGCGGCAGGCTCAAGCATTGTCAGGATTCGCCATCATTGCCCAGCCGGGTTCATTCACAAGTACCAGGTGCAGGCTGGCCAAGTGAACGCCCGGGGGGTGCCCGAGGGCGGAACTGGCCACCATGGCCGCCCCCCGTCTGCAAACGCTTTGACGTAGCAGGGGATGACGCCGAACTGGTCCAGCAGTCCGGTCTTTTTGGCCGCAGCGACGGTGACAGGGCTGGGAAAGGTGACGCCCGTGTGCCAGCTGAAGTAGCAGCTCACGATCCGGCCATTGAACGGGTCTACTCCCACCTGGATGCCGTCACCCGCTACTGGAACGCCCTGTTCCATCTGGACAGTCCCTGCCATCACGTTGGGAACGCTACCAAAGAACATCAGGCAAGCCAACATTACAGAAAAAAGTCTTTACATACCAATCCCATAACAATATTGACAAATAAACCAGACTGTTCCAGTATATCTTCAATAATGCAATCGACAATTCCTGCCATCATGCAGGGTTATTCTGCGCTTACAATATCGACATTGTGAGTAAACTGATGGAGCACATTGTTGGTATTTAAGAAAAATCACCGCTGGGTTGCGGTGATTGTGATGTTTAGCAGAGACCTTCTAGTTCCCTTGGGATACGGTTACGGCCTGGGAGTTGGCATCCCAGGAGCCATTGTAGCCAAACGCCTCCACCACATCCCTACTGTTTTTTTAAACAGCGATAGGTGTCGCTAGATATTCACCAGGCATTATAATGGGACTATCATGCCTGATTAGTGCTGCCCGACCCAGGCGGCGATGTCGGAGACGACGCTGCCGGCCACATGGCCGGGGGTTGCGTACTCGGACGGTGTGCTTTTGCCGTGGCCGGTCATAAACAGGTGATTGAGGTCATCATAAAGCTTGAAAGCAGCGTTCGATTTCTGAGCCAGTCCGCTTTTCCAGCCCTGGAAGTCATCCTGCGGCGAGACCTGATAATCCCTCGCCCCCTGTAGGATCAGCATCGGCTGCGGCAGTTTGGCGGCCACTGCAGGCGGGCTGTAGCCTTTCAGGTCCAGCCAGTAGGTTGCCGTAAGGTCAAGCAAGGTTACCGGGGGCGCCTTCGCGGCGTCATCCGGCTGCAGGGCCTTCACCTGGGCCACCTGCTGCTTGACCGCCGCCAGTTGCGCCTGGTCGATCTGACCGAGGGAAGCCAGGTAGGTTTCCTGGTCCAGTACCAGGTCCTCTAATGGCCGGGTGGGACCGGCCATGACGATCAGCCCGGCAATCCCCGGGTCACCGAGTCCGATCCTGGGCGCCAGGTATCCGCCCAGGCTGTGCCCCAGCACGAAGATGCGCGAGGTGTCGATCCCCTTCGTCTGGCGCAGCAGCGCGGCAGCGGCCAGGGCATCGTCGACGGTCTCTTCCTTGACGGTGATCTGGCCAAGGATGGCGGCCATCCGGGCAGTATACTCCTTGGTGCGCTTCTCGTAGCGCAGCACGGCGATCCCCCGGGAGGCCAGGCCCCAGGCCAGGTCACGGAAGGGTTTGTTGGGACCGACGCTCTCATCGCGGTCACTGGGACCGGAGCCCTGCACCAGCACCACCGCCGGGAAGGGTCCCTGTCCCACGGGCACGGTCAGAGTGCCGGGCAACGCCCACTCGCCGCTGCCGACCGTCACCCCGGTTTCGGTGAAGGAGGCGGGGTTGACATAAGCAGGCGCCTGGTAGGCCACCGGCGCCGACTGGGCGGGAACAAAGAACAGCCCGCTGATCTGCTGCAGGGGATTGAAGACCAGCTTCACATCAAGGGCTGCCTGCTCGAACTGGCAGGTAACGTAGACGATGATGTACTGCTGGTAGACCTCGGAGCGCACGCTCTCGATGCTCTGGTAAGCGCCCGCCTGCTGCTGCACCATCTCCCAGATGCCCTGCAGTTTGTCCTGCGGACAGGCGGCAGTCATGGCCGGATCGAATCCCTTGGCGACCGCAGCGTAATCCTTGTTCGCCAGATCCTGCACAGCCTGTTCGGCAAGAGCAGAGACTGCCTGCTCGTTCGGAGGCACAGTGATGCTGATCGTATGAATGGCGCCGTCCCAGGCCACCTTGGCGCCCAAGGCCTCGCACACCGCCCGCAACGGCGCCAGCACACCATTGGCTGTCGCCTGCGGAGCAACCGGCAACGTGACTTTGCTACCATTAGCCACAGCCTCGACCTGCCCCGGTTGGATCGTGATCGTCTGCCCGTTCAGCGCCAGAGTGACCGGCTGTTCTTCCCCGGCAGCAATGCCGGTGTTGATCTCTGCCGACAAAATATCGGCCAGTATCGGCACCGGTAGCAGCGCGGTGTTCCCGGCCAGCATCAGTCCGGATGCAGGCCCATACGGCTGTCCGTTGACCGCCAGCCCGATACCCGGCGTTGCCGAGGCCATACCGGCCATCAGCAACAGACCGAGAACAGTAATGATGCACGCTCCAAACAGCTTATTCATAGTTGCCCCTCTCCTCAAGAGAACCGCCTCCTTACAGCTGAATATCCGACAACATCCCGGCGACATATTCCCTGTATCGCCTGCAAGTTATTTCATTATTTAACCATTTCTATCGCCGTCTGCCAATTCCTTCTTGAACTAGAAGAACCTTAATTATCTTATTCATGAAAATTTTAAGGGCGGAATCTGTTATCTGGTCTGTTATAATCAACAACAAGTTCAACAAATGTAGCTGGCAGCCCTTTAGCACCTGCCGGGAGAGATGACCCCATGAACGATTCTGAACAGAAGCATGCCAACGGGAAAACAGACCTGCTCGGACGCCGGCGCGGCGATTTCTGGCAGGGCGTTGTCGCTTCGACG
>JBEKKU010000142.1:0-5964 GCA_050010575.1 Thermacetogeniaceae bacterium
CGACTGTAACCTACCCACTAGCCACCAGGAGGATTGTCCTGATCGTTTCGACGATGAGCGCCTTTATCACGCCCTTCCTGGTCTCCTCTGTCAATATTGCCCTGCCTGCCATCGGAAAAGAGTTTGCCCTGGACGCCATTACGATGAGCTGGATTGTTACCGCTTACCTGCTGGCTGCGGCCATCTTTCTGGTTCCTTTCGGCAGGATAGCCGATATCTACGGACGCAAGAAGATCTATCTGACCGGCACACTGGTGATCACCATCTCTTCGTTTTTAGCAGCACATGCTAGCTCCAGCATCATGCTGATTTCGGCCCGGCTGTTGGAAGGACTGGGCGGCGCCATGATCTTTGGCACCGGGATCGCCATTCTGATTTCGGTCTATCCGCTGCAAGAAAGAGGCCGGGTGATCGGGATCAACGTGGCCGGCACCTATTTAGGGCTTTCCCTGGGGCCCTTTATCGGCGGCTGGCTGTCCTATTCCTTTGGCTGGCGCAGCATCTTCATGATCATCGTGCCGATCGGCATTATCATCCTGGCCTTGATCTTCTGGAAGGTGGCCGGAGAGTGGTCGGAGGCCAAGGGTGAGCGGTTCGATTTTGGCGGTTCCTTATTGTATAGTGCGGCCATCCTGGCGGTGATGTATGGGTTTTCCCGATTGCCCGAAGTGACCGGTTTTATCCTCATCCTGTCAGGGAGCATCCTAATGATCCTGTTTATCGCCTGGGAGTTACGGTCAGATTTTCCGGTACTGAATATGAGGCTATTCCGCAGCAACATAGCCTTCACCTTCTCCAATCTCGCCGCCCTGATCAACTACAGCGCCACCTATGCCCTGACCTTTCTGCTCAGCCTGTATCTTCAGTATGTAAAAGGTTTGAACGCTCAGCATGCCGGTTTCATCCTGATCTTCCAGCCGGTGATGATGTTCCTGTTCTCACCATTTGCCGGCCGGCTATCGGACCGGGTGGAACCGCGATTGGTGGCCTCGCTGGGCATGGGACTGACCGCCATCGGCCTGGCCATGCTGGTGCTGCTCGACAGGTCGACCGCCCTGACCTACATCATCGGCTGTTTAATCTTGCTTGGGCTGGGCTTTGCCCTGTTTTCCTCCCCCAACACCAACGCGGTGATGAGCTCCGTCGGCAAGAAGTTTTATGGTGTGGCCTCGGGCACGCTGTCAACGATGCGCTTGACGGGACAGATGTTGAGCATGGGGATCGTGACGATGATCATGGCCCTATTTATCGGCAAGAACATGATCACGCCGGAGAACTTTATCATGTTCATCAAGAGCATGAAAACAGCCTTCACCGCCTTCGCCTTGCTATGCGCCCTCGGGGTGCTGGCCTCGCTGGCCCGGGGCCGGGTGCACACGGAGGAATTGGGGTGATCGCTGGAGGAGACTTAGATAGCATGCGGTACGCTTAACCGTTGCCTTACGATCTCTGGGTGCAGGTCTGTTCTGGAGGAATACAAGTGGTCATTCTGGGTATTGATCCTGGTGTGGTGTCGACCGGATACGGGTTGCTATCGATTGCCGATGGACAGCCCATAGTCCTGGATTATGGCGTCATTTCACTGGAGAGCAAGCTCGACCTGCCCACCCGGCTGCAGCGGATCTATCAGGGCCTGGCAGAGATCTGCGACCGGCACCATCCCCAGGCCATGTCCATCGAAGACCTGTTTTACAACAAGAATGTGCGCACCGCCATGACCGTGGGGCACGTCCGGGGAGCCACCATCCTGGTCGGGATGCACCATGGAATGACCGTGCATACCTACACGCCGCTGCAGATCAAACAGGCGGTGACCGGATACGGGCGGGCAGAGAAGGAGCAGTTGCAGCGCATGCTGAAGCTGATCTTCAAGCTGCCGGTGATTCCCGAGCCCGACCACGCCGCCGATGCCCTGGCGGCAGCCTATTGCCACTTGAATTACGCCCGGGTGCCCTACCGCTAGGCTGGGCGCTCCGGTGAAATCCAGATACCTGTCAGCTAGAGAACCGGGACCGGAACTATCCTCTGTCCCGCTGGGGGAGCATCGATGATTGCTTTTGTACGGGGAATATTGAAAGGGATCGACGAGAGCCAGGTGCTGTTGGACGTGGACGGGATCGGCTACGAGGTGCTGGTTCCGTCCGGCCTGGCCAGGGCCCTGCCTGCGGTCGGGCAGGAGGTGGAGGTTCATACCTATCTCTACGTCCGGGAAGACTGTCTACAGCTTTATGGTTTCCGGTCGGTGCGGGACCGGGCACTGTTCCGGTTGCTGCTGCGAGCGCCGGGGATCGGCCCCAAGGTGGCCCTGTCCATCCTGGACACCTTTAAGGGAGAAGAGCTATTCAGTATCGTGTCCCGAGGCGATGCTCACAGCCTGCAGCGGGTCCCCGGTGTCGGGGCGAAATCTGCCCAGCGCCTGGTCCTGGAGTTGAAGGGCAAGCTGGACGGGCTGTTTGAGGTTCCGTTGCCAGGGCAGCAGATTGACTTGCCGCCGGCCTTCGGTGAGGCCTCCCAGGCCTTGCTGGCCCTGGGGTACAGCCGGCAAGAGGTAGAAACGGTCATGAAGCGGATGACCAGGGGCCAACCGGCGGGAATTTCGGTCTCAGGGCTGGTACGTAGCGCCCTGAGGGATTTGGGAAAAGGGAAAGAGGAATAGGCCATGGAGGAGAGGATCGTCTCTGCCGCCCGTGCCCCGCATGACGAGGCCGAAGGCTCGCTGCGCCCGCGGCGGCTGCAGGATTTTGTCGGGCAGCAGAAAACCAAGGACAACCTGCAGGTATTTATCGAGGCTGCCAGGAAGCGCGGGGAGCCGCTGGATCACGTCCTGCTTTACGGCCCGCCGGGTTTGGGCAAGACGACCCTGGCGCATATTATCTCTCAGGAACTGGGAGTCCGCCTCTATCCGACCTCGGGGCCGGCCCTGGAGCGTGCCGGGGATATGGCCGCCGTGCTGACCAATATGGAAGCCCACGAGATCCTCTTTGTGGACGAGATCCATCGCCTGCCCCGGGTGGTGGAGGAGATCATGTATCCGGCGATGGAGGATTTTTGCCTGGATATTATCATCGGCAAGGGGCCCGGCGCCAGATCGCTGCGCATCGATCTGCCGCCTTTCACCCTGATCGGGGCCACCACCAGGGCCGGCCTGGTCAGCCTGCCGCTCAGGGACCGCTTCGGCATCATCGTCAGGTTGGATTTCTATCCCCAGGAGGACCTATTTGCCATTGTCGCCCGGGCGGCCACATTACTGGGGATGAAGATGGAGGATGGTGGCGCCTGGGAGATCGCCGGCCGGGCGCGGGGTACACCGCGGGTGGCGACCAGGCTGTTGCGCCGGATCCGGGATTTTGCAGAAGTGGCCGGAGAGGATTATGTCTCCCAGCAGATCGTGCAATCGGCCCTGGAGCGTCTGGAAGTGGATGAGGCCGGGCTGGATAAGGTTGACCGCATTCTATTGGCCACCCTGATCGAAAAGTTTCAGGGAGGCCCGGTGGGGTTGGATACCCTGGCCGCGGCGGCGAGGGAGGAGTCCGGGACCATCGAAGATGTCTATGAGCCCTACCTGCTGCAGATGGGCTACCTGCAGCGCACTCCCAGGGGAAGGGTGGCCACCATATTGGCTTACAGCCACCTGGGCATTGCCCATCCGGACAAACTGGTCAATGCTGTACAGCAGGACACGCTGTTTCCGGATGCACAGTCGTGAAACTGTTGTTGCACGTCTGCTGCGGTCCCTGCGCCACCTGGCCGGCCCGGTCACTGCTGGAACAGGGAGCTGACCTGACCGGGTTTTTCTTCAACCCGAACATTCACCCCTACCAGGAGTATGTGAAGCGGCTGGATGGGGCCCGGGAACTGGCCAGGCGGCTGGAGTTCACGCTGCTGGCAAGCGAGGAGTATCAACCCGAACTCTATTTCCGGGACGTGACCTGGCATGAACAGGAGCGTTGCCGGCTCTGCTACACCCTGCGCCTGCAAGAGGCGGCGGTCAAGGCCAAGGAGACGGGCTGTGAGGGGTTCACCACCAGCCTGCTGATCAGCCCCTACCAGAAACATGAACTGATCAGTGCCCTGGGCGCGGAGATCGGTCGGCGGTTGGACATTCCTTTTATCTATTATGACTGGAGACCGGCTTTCTACGAAGGCCGGAGACAGGCCCGGGAGATGGGCCTGTACAGCCAGCGTTATTGTGGGTGCCTGTATAGCGAGTACGAGCGTTTTCGGGAGGCCAAACCGAATGGATAATTTCACGTCACTGGCCAGGATTGTCATGATCGCCGGCGCCCTCCTGTTTGGCGCCGGGGCGCTGCTGTTGCTGCTGGGCCGGTTCCTGCCCCTGGGGCGGTTGCCCGGCGACATCTTCTGGCACCGGGGCAGCTTCAGCTTTTACTTTCCTGTTGTCACCTGCCTGGTACTGAGCCTGTTACTGACGCTGCTGCTTAATATCATCTGGCGGCGCTGAGGGAACTGCCACCGGTTGAGGCGAAAGATGGCAGGATTTTAATCGTTTGTCACGAACTTTGTAGAATATTTGCTTGTCAACGAGTTCTTAGCTTTAGGTGGGGGCCTGCTTTCCCCCACTGAAGCTTATCGGGAAAACTTACTTTAGTGGGGCTTTAGCCCTAACTAAAGTTTAGTTGAGCCGATCCAGGGGCTTAACGCTACTTGTCTCCCACGGAGACTTAGTGGCGGTTAGCCATCGGAGAAATCGTGATCCAGGGACGTACCCGCTCTTATCCCGCCGCTTCAAAGAAGCGGGGGCATTAGAGCCGGGTGCCCTCCGGGCGAGTCATCGGGCGAA
Organism: Thermacetogeniaceae bacterium; assembly: GCA_050010575.1. Taxonomy (GTDB): domain Bacteria; phylum Bacillota; class DSM-12270; order Thermacetogeniales; family Thermacetogeniaceae; genus Palsa-1188. Next base: position 4,802 of record JBEKKU010000142.1, read on the forward strand.
TACGGGGAGAGTTTCAGAAACGGGGTTAGCTGAATGACCGCGCAGCAGGTTGGCAGATTGATGCTCCTGTGCCTGTTGGCTGTGCTCGTCGCCTGCCTGGGTGCGCCTTTGCGCCGGGCGAACGCAGCACAGGCTGTCGCTTCAGGAGTGGCAGCGAACAACACAGCAACAACGAATAACACAGGTGGCGGAACGGGGTTAATGATGCGGGTGGCCCTCGACGAGGGCGTCCCGGCAGCCTCTTTTCTGGTGAAGCAGGGGAACTACACCCTGGTCGACAGTTCGACAGGGCTCCCGCTGGGTGCGGTGGGGGTCGGGAATACCTGGACCGTGACCGCTGCCGGTACTACCTTACTGGTGCAAGGGCCTGGCCTCAAAGGCACGCAGCCTTTTCAGGGGCCGGTCTTGCTTCAGGAGACAGGGGGCGGAGTGAGCAGTGATCAACCAAATTTATTCCAGTATAACGGCACTCTCTACCGGGGCAGCCTGGCGATCCAGAATTTGAGCAACCAGTTGCTGGTACTGAACGTATTGGACATGGAAAAATATCTTTATGGCGTGGTTGGCAAGGAGATCGGCGGCACTGCTTCAGCCGAAGCGTTATGTGTCCAGGCGGTGGCGTCGCGCTCCTACGCTCTCTCCATGCGGGGGTTGAGCGCCTGGTACGACATCGGACATGATACCGGTAGCGAGGTATATGGCGGCTACTCCGGAGAGCAGGAGTTTGCCTGCAGCAGCGGCAATCCGGTGGTGGATGCCGTGCAGCGCACCAGAGGCCAGGTGCTGGAGTATCTGGGTACCCTGGTCCGGGCCTACTTCAGTGCCAATGCCGGTGGCTATACCGAGGACGCGGAGAATGTCTGGGCGGAAAGCCGTCCCTACCTCAAAGGAGTGGCCAGCGATGGGGACGCTTACGCTGATACCCTGGGCGGTTGGGCGCAGAGCACCTACCGCTGGACCAAGACGATCAACCGGTCAGACCTGGAGTCGCAACTAGGGGTGGGCAAGATTCTGGACATCCAGGTGTCCCGCAACCGTACCCGGATCAGTACCGATCCGGTGACGGGAAGCATCAAGAGGGATTTTGTACCGGGCAGTGTGACTGTTTCCGGCAGGGCTACCCAGGTCACCGTCATCGGTGCCAGTGGCTCCAAAACCTTCTA
>JBEKKU010000143.1:0-5727 GCA_050010575.1 Thermacetogeniaceae bacterium
ATGGGGAGCCGGGAGAGTGCATTCTATTATTCAGCCCGCAGGATATTCACATCCAAAAGTTCTTTATCGAACAATCAACGCTGACTCCGGAAAGACAAGCGAATGAGTACCATAAACTACAGGCGATAGTCGATTATTGCCATACATCAGGCTGCCTGCGCAACTATATCCTCAACTATTTTGGAGAGCAGACTTCTAAAAATTGCGGAAATTGCAGTACGTGCATCGATGACCGTGCACGCGTAGATATCACTGAGATCGCCCAGCAGGTATTTTCCTGCGTCATCCACCTTAAGCAGCGCTTTGGGATAACCAGAGTGGCTGAAGTGTTGAAGGGCTCGAAAAACAAAAAAGTATTGCAGTTGGGGTTTGAACGGCTACCAACATACGGGTTATTGCAAGATATGAAGGAACAGGAGATCGTGAGCCTCATCAATATGCTGATCGCTGAAGGATATCTGGCCTCAACCGAGGGGCAATATCCAGTGGTGAAGTTAACTGCCCAGGCGGCTCCCGTTTTGCAGGGAGAGGCTGGTGTTTTTCAAAAAGTACAGCCGATAAAACAGGCTGTGATTGTAGACGACTCATTGTTTGAGCAATTGCGGGCGCTGCGTAGAGAATTTGCGCGGCAGAAGCAGGTCCCCCCGTATATCATCTTTTCTGACAGCACCCTGCATGAGATGTGCCGCTTTTGCCCGACCGATCAGGAATCCATGCGCTCCATCAAGGGAGTGGGGGCAACCAAATATGACCTCTATGGCACACTTTTTCTGGAAGCAATCCGTGACTACCTCCATCATTCCTCTCGTTAATCCTAAAATAGACTGTATAATATGGACCACCGGGTTCTGTTGCCCGGCGACGAAGGCGCCAGCGAACCGGCGCCGGATCATTCCAAATAAGAAAGAGTGTGAGGATGAACATGAGTAAAGGCAATCGCAGGAAGAACGAGCCGAACAACAGGCCCAATGCCGCAAGCAGAGGGCCTGGTAGGAAGCATGAAGAGACTAGTGACTACCGGGTAAACCTGGCCACCCTGGCCCACGACTGGCCGATCCTGATCTTGCTGCTGGTGCTGGTGGTAGCGTCGGTACTCGTCTTTCCCCACCTGCCGGCACGGGTGCCCGGCCACTGGAATGTGGCCGGCCAGGTGGACCGGTACACCTCCCGGGCCTTTGCCGCCTTCTTCTACCCATTGCTGATCATCTGGATCTATCTGATGATGGTGCTGATGCCCCTGATCGACCCCAAGCGCCAGAACTACGCCCGCTTTGAGGGGGCCTACCGCCTGTTGCGCAGCGCCCTGGTCCTGTTCCTGAGCGGGACGTGGGCGATCACCATCCTGACTGGCCTGGGTTACAGCCTCAATGTGGGGATGATCATGAAGGGGGGCATCGGCCTGCTGTTCCTGCTGATCGGCAGTATGATGGGGCAGATCCGGTTCAACTACTTCGTGGGAGTCAAGACGCCGTGGACGCTGGCCGACGAGAGGGTGTGGCAGACCACCCACCACTTCGCCGGCCGGATCTGGGTGCTGGGTAGCCTGCTTATCCTGTTAAGCGCGACGGTGTCCGGAGATTGGGGCGCCATCCTCTTCATCGGAATAGTGGCCATGTTGGCCCTGGCCCCGATCATCTTCTCCTACGTGGAGTACAACGGCCTGCACAAGAGCCCCTAGGCGGCCCGGAAGCAACAGGTTGCTCAGAGCAAACGGCAGGCGCCCGGTCTAACTCTCCGGGTGCCTGCCGTTTGCTAGCGATATGGCAAAGCAATCAACGATTCCGGTCAGGGTGGATCAGCTTCTTTTCGGATTCGGCACTCTCGCTCTCCTGATCCTCCGGGGGCAGGATGCCTATCCATTTAAAGAAATTGTGGCTGTACAGGCCCATAAAGACCGCCACCACGCTGATGGCCGTAAGCACGTACAGTCCCAGGCCGATAGCCATGCCCAAGGCGGCGGTAGTCCACATCTCGGCGGCAGTGGTCAGACCCCTGACCCGGCCGCGATCCTGCAGGATCATCCCGGCGCCCAGGAAACCGATGCCGGTAACGATCTGAGCAGCCACCCGGCCGGGATCGATCACCTGGGTGATCGCCCCCGCCGGCACTATCTGCAACCCGTAGGCGCTGACGATCATGAACAGGGTCGAGCCGATACAAACCAGGGAGTAGGTTCTGATCCCCGCCGGTTTTCGGGAGATGGCACGTTCGTAGCCGATGATCAGGCCGACCAGCAGCGATACCGCCATCCGGAGGAGTACTTCCTGGTATGAGAGCACGTCATTCACCCCGTATAAGTACCGTTTTCTACATTATACGCCCGGCATTCAGGGGCGGCAAGCAGGGCCGGCTACAGCTCATCCTCGGGCACCGGCTGCGACCAGGGGAAGCTGCGGATGTCCTCCAGCCAGCTAGTCAGGTCGGCGATCTCCACGGCCACCGCCGCCGGGGCCGGTCCGCCGGGCAGGTCGCGCCGGGTGACGCAGGCCTCGATCGAGATGTATTCGTAGACGTCCGAATCGAAGGCCGGCGAGATGTTGCGGTACTCGCTGAAGGCCAGGTCTTCCAGGCGCTTGCCCTTCTCGATGCAGTAGAGCACCGCCTCGCCGGCGATCCGGTGGGCGTCCCGGAAGCTGACATCGTGCCAGACCAGGTAGTCCGCCAGGTCGGTGGCGTTGGTGAAGTCCCCGCCGGCAGCCGCCCGCATGCGTCCCTCGTTCGCCTTCAATGTCTGCACCAGCGGGATCAGGATGCCCAGGCAGCCCCGCACCGTATCGATGGTATCGAAAACCGCCTCCTTATCCTCCTGCAAATCTTTGTTGTAGGCCAGGGGCAGGCCCTTGAGAACAGTCAGGATGCCCGTCAGGTGGCCGTACACCCGCCCGGTCTTGCCCCGCACCAGCTCCGGCACATCCGGGTTCTTCTTCTGGGGCATGATGCTGCTCCCGGTAGTATAGGCATCGTCCAGGACCACGAAACCGAACTCGCTGCTCGACCAGAGGATCAGCTCCTCGGTGAAGCGGCTGAGGTGGGTCATGATCAGGGAGGCGGCGAAGATGAACTCCGCCACGAAGTCCCGGTCGGAGACCGCATCCAGGGTGTTGGCGGCGATGTCCCGGAACCCCAGTTTGCGGGCGGTGTAGGGCCGGTCGATCGGAAAGGTCGTCCCGGCCAGCGCCCCGGCCCCCAGCGGGCAGATATCGGTGCGCTTGTAACAGTCCCGCAGGCGGGCATAATCCCGCCGCAGCATCTCGCAGTAGGCCAGCAGGTGGTGGGCGAAGGTGATCGGCTGCGCCCGCTGCAGGTGGGTGTAGCCAGGCATGATCGTCTCCTTATGCTCCTGGGCGCGGCGCGCCAGGGTGTCGATCAGGCGCAGCAGCAGGTTCCCCAGTGATTCGATCTCATCCTTCAGGTAGAGGCGCAGGTCGGTGGCCACCTGGTCGTTGCGGCTGCGGGCGGAGTGCAGCTTCTTACCCGCCTCGCCGATCCGCTCCACCAGACAGGCCTCGATGAAGGAGTGGATGTCCTCCGCCCCGGTGTCAAACTCCAGCCGGCCCTGTTCGATCTCCCCCCCGATCTGCTCCAGCCCGCTAACGATCTCCTCAGCCTCGTCCAGGTCGATGATCCCCTGGCGCCCCAGCATCCGGGCATGGGCGATCGAGCCCCGGATATCCTGCCTATATAAGCGGGCATCGAAAGTGAGGGAGTTCTGAAACTCCTCCATCTCCCCCGCCGTCTCCTTCTTGAACCTGCCGCCCCAGAGCTTTTTCAAGGTAAACACTCCCTTCCTCAGATGTATAATAACATAATTGCTTGCGATCTATAACGCAAGCGGGCGGATCTCAGCGATCCGCCCTCCGGGGATAGTGCGCCTTGCGGGGGGCTACCCGACCAGTGACTTGCCCAGCGCGAAAGCCGTATCCAACACGTCCTGCTTCTCCTTCACCGCTCCGGGGGCGCCATTGCCGCCGCTGCCCACGATCCCTTTTACCGCTACCCCAAACAGGTGGCTGAGAGTCTCGCCGAACGATTCCAGCACCTTCCGGTAGGCAGTCTCATCGCTGTTTCCGCAGGAGAAGACCAGGGCAGCCTTCTTCCCCGGGGGTACCGGGTTGGGCTGGCCGGGGATGAAGAAGGCGTAGAGGCGGTTCACGAACAACATGGTCTGGGCGGACAGATACCCCATATAGATCGGTGTGCCTACCACGATGCCGTCTGAGGCCAGCAGGTCGGCATAGATCGGGGTCATGTCGTCCTCCTGCCGGCAGCGCCCGTCATGCGTCTTGCAGTAGCCGCAAGCCTGGCAGCCCCTGATATGCAGCTCGTTGAGGCTGTAGATCTTGGTCTCGGCCCCCGCCTCCGCCGCTCCGGCGAGTATCCGCTCTACTAGTGTCGCTGTATTGCCCCCCTGGCGCGGGCTGCCCACAATGCCGATCACTCTCATCAGTCATCCACCTCTCGTTTTATATTTTATATAGCGCTTTGATAATAGTATAATTTCATTAGAATAATATGGGAAGTAGTTAGATTTAGGGAACTGAGTCACCTGGGGGGAAGATTTATGCCGAATCAGGCGTTCACGGACGGGCCCACCCTGAACAACGGGGCGACCATGCCCTGGCTGGGGCTGGGAGTCTATAAGGTCTGGGAGGCCGACGAGGCGCTGAGGGCCGTGAGCACGGCCATCGCCGCCGGCTACCGCAGCATCGATACGGCAGCCATGTACCAGAACGAGGAGGCGGTCGGGCTAGCGATCCGCGAGTGCGGCCTGCCGCGCCGCGAACTGTTCGTCACCACCAAGGTCTGGAACACCGACCAGGGCTACGATTCGACCCTGCGGGCGTTCGAGGCCAGCCGCCAGCGGCTCGGGCTGAATTATATCGACCTGTACCTGGTGCACTGGCCGGTACGGGGGAAGTACCGGGAGACCTGGCGGGCGCTGGCGCACCTGTACCGTGAAGGGGACGCCAGGGGGATCGGGGTAAGCAACCACCAGATACCCCACCTGATCGCGATCATCGACGACACCGGTGTGACGCCGGCGGTCAACCAGATCGAGCTGCACCCGCTGCTCACCCAGAAGGAATTGCTGCAATTCGCCCGGGAGCAGGGAATCCAGCCGGAGGCCTGGCGGCCGCTGATGGGGGGCAACTTGGATCTGCCGGTATTAAGGCAGTTGGCTGCCAAATACGGCAGGACTGCCGCCCAGATCGCCCTGCGCTGGAACATTCAGAACGGTGTGGTGGTGATCCCCAAGTCGGTGCACGAGGAGCGCATCCGCGAAAACTCCCAGATCTTCGATTTCGAACTCGAAGCCGCGGACCTGGCCGCCATCGACGGCCTGAACGAGAACCGGCGCTTCGGGCCGGACCCGGACCAGGTGAACTTCTAACCCCGGTCGCGCATATGGGACGGGTAGCGCCCGGCTAGCGGGCGGCGGGCCTGACCAGGGTCTTCACGATGTCGGCCCGGCCAATGATCCCGACGATAGCGCCGTTATCCAGCACCGGCACCCGCTTGACCCCATGATCCACCATCAGGGCGGCCACCTGCTCGATCTCCGCCTCCCCGCCGACGGCGATCACGTCGGTGGTCATGATCTCGGAGGTCCTGGTCGCGGCCAGCTTCTTGAAATCCTCGCGGTACCTGGCGATCCCGGTCACATAGATGATGGCGCCCAGGATGTTGACAAAACCGGGGGTCCTGGGGTTGGCATCCTTGTGGATC
>JBEKKU010000144.1:0-5679 GCA_050010575.1 Thermacetogeniaceae bacterium
GTACAATAATATAATCAGGCATTTGAACACTTGCCGGCTGAAACAGGTAGCATTTTTTCATGACGGCTAAACGACTGTTACGAACAAACCAGATGATGGCGAAAACGGAGGGCCAGTAATGCAGTTGAAGGAATTACGCATTGGCAGGTTGAGGGCGGCAGTGCCGATCATGCAGGGGGCAATGGCAGTGCGCATCTCCACCGCGCCCCTGGCTGCAGCGGTGGCCAATGAGGGCGGGATCGGGATGATTGCCGGAACCGGCATGTCCCTGGAAGAACTGCGCAACGAGATCCGCAGGGCCCGGGAGATGACAAAGGGGATCATTGGCGTAAACGTTCTCTTTGCCGCCAGTGAGTTTGCAGTTCTGGTTAAAACGGCGATCGAGGAAAAGATCGATCTGGTGGTTTCAGGGGCTGGATTCTCCCGGGATATGTTCGCCTGGGGAAGAGAGGGGAACGTTCCCATCATTCCTATTGTCTCCTCGGCGAAGCTGGCCATCATAGCCGAAAAACTGGGAGCAGCAGCGGTAGTGGTGGAAGGCAAGGAGGCGGGCGGCCACCTGGGCACCGACCGCTCGATGCGGGACGTGCTGCCGGAGGTCAAAGTTGCCGTGCAGATCCCGGTCATTGGCGCTGGAGGGGTGATCGACGGACAGGATATAAAAGAAGTGATGGCGTTAGGGGCGGACGGGGTCCAGATGGGCACCCGGTTTGCCGCCAGCGAGGAATCCAATGCCTCCGATGAAGTCAAGGATCTCTACGTCAAGGCGCGCAAGGAAGACGTGGTTATAATCAAGAGTCCCGTAGGACTGCCGGGAAGAGCGATCCGCAACAGCTTTCTTCAACTGATCATTGCAGAGGACAAATCCCTGGAGATCAAGAGCTGCGTCCGCTGCCTGAAAAGATGCTCCCAGAACTTCTGCATTATGGAAGCCCTGAATAACGCTTGTCGAAACGGGGATTTTAGAAGAGCGCTGGTTTTCGCCGGGGAGAAGGTGGAGCAGATCAAGGAGATCCTGTCGGTGCAAAGGATCTTTGAGAGCCTGCTTCAGGATGCATGCAGCGAGGGTTAGCACGAACGTAATTCAAGAATTGTCGATTAGAGCGAGGGGCAACCCCGCTTTTTTAATTTATCCGTAAAGTTTTAGATTCTGTGGTTAATGATAATAGAAAAACTCCCCGGGTGGTTGCCTGCCGATGGCAAGCCGGCCTTGATCATCTTTGGTGCCAGCGATGTTCCTGAAATAGTACAGACCTGCAGGGAGGTTCAGACACAGGGCGTGCAGGCTGTGGAGATTGACCAGGCACTGCATAATGATATATTCTTGCATCAAGAGACGATTAAGAGGGCGACCGAGCAGCTACGTGCCTGGCTTGGCATGGATGTTGTTTGACATTGTCCCTGGGTCAACCTGTGAACTGGCGGCAGGCGCAAGTGCGCCCCAGCAGCAAAAACTAGCTTGAAATATGTGGGAAGGCACGGGATATAATAAATGAAAGGGGTGCCCAGGGTGGAGAAGATCGATTTCAAGAAGGAGTTCAAGGTTTTATACAGCCCACCGGCCAGGGAGCCGGTCCTGATCGATGTTCCGGAGTTTCAGTTCCTGCTGGTGGACGGCGAGGGCGACCCGGGCAACTCGCCTTCCTTTGAAGCTGCGGTCAACGCCCTGTACTCGCTCTCCTACGCCATGAAATTCATGCTCAAGAAGGCCGGGGTGGTGGACTACGGCGTGCCGCCCCTGGAGGGCCTGTGGTGGGCTGATAATATGGAGGCGTTCACCGCCGGGGACAGGGATAGCTGGAAATGGACCTTGATGATCATGCAGCCGCCACAGGTGACCCATCACCTGCTGGAGGAGGCCAGGGAGCAGGCGCGCCAGAAAAAGGATTTGACATCGCTGGACCGGGTCAGGCTGGAGCGCTTCCACGAGGGCCTGTCCGCCCAGGTCATGCACATCGGCCCCTACGCCGCCGAGCATCCGACGATCATGGTCCTGCACAATTTTATCAAGGAACAGGGTTATACGCTGCGGGCCAAGCACCACGAGATCTATCTGGGAGACCCTCGCAAGTCGGCGCCGGAAAAGTTGAAGACCGTGATCCGGCAGCCGGTGGGCTAGAACAAGCGTTCTTACAGAAGCAAGGCGAGAATGTAGTTTTCCACGTGGAACAATTAATTTTGCCACCCCGGTAGTGAGTGTATAATATAAAGAGGGAACACCCCCAGAAAGAATGCGTACGGAGGCTGAAGCGCCCTGATGGCAGAGCATGAGCCGATAGTCTTGCCTGAAGAAACTCCGCCCGCTCAGGCGGCAGCGGAGCTGAAAGAGATGCTGGAGACCGTTGCCTGGGAGATCGCCTCCCTCGATCTGCTACGGAGAACGCTCCTATCCAAGATAATCCAGCAGCGGTCCGGGATGAGCGTCGAGGATTGGCTAAAGGCTGCCGAAAGCCTGGACATTCTCATGAAGGCCCTCAGTCGGTCGGGGCGAATTGAGGATACGGGCAGGCGATACCGGATCCTGTCCATGCTGACGCAGTGGAGGGGGAAACTGGAACGGCTGGCTGACTGTTTCAGCATGGCTGCGCAGGAGGCAAGCTGTTTCGTCAAGGATCGCGAGAAGTTGGCCGGATCGCTGACTGCCCTGGCCTACCGGGAGCAGGTGATTCACCGGATGATCGGAGAGATCAAGCAGCTAGCAAGCAGCTAAACTAAGAAAGTAAACCAGACGCAAGTACCCCGGAAATCCGGGGTACTTTTATGGTTGTGCTATGTTGGCTACTGGAAATCCGCGGAAGCTGACAGTATGGTCGGAGCGCCTTGCTGTTTATCCGATGGCAACCGCCACTAAGACTACTTTATAGGATGTCGGCGGCCAGCCGGGACAGGGGCGAGCGTTCTCCCTTGATCAGCGCCACATGGCCGGCCAGAGGCTGATCCATCATCTTGTTGACCACGTAGCTGAGACCGTTGTTCTCCGCGTCCAGATAGGGGTGGTCGATCTGCTCGGTGTCGCCGATCAGCACGATCTTGCTGTTTTCGCCGGCGCGGGAGATCACAGTCTTCACCTCATGGCGGGTCAGGTTCTGGGCCTCGTCGATCAGGATGTACTGGTGGGGCAGGGTGCGCCCCCTAATGTAGGTCAGGGCCTCGATCTGCAGATTTTTCAGGCCGATCAGGATCTCATCGAGGGTGCCCTTGCGCTGGCCGAACAGGAACTCCAGGTTGTCGTAGATCGGCTGGATCCAGGGGCGGAGCTTCTCCTCCTTGTTGCCGGGCAGATAGCCGATATCCCGTCCTAGGGGAACCACCGGGCGGGCGATCAGGATCTTCTGATAGGCGCCGGCATCCTGGGTCAGGTAGAGGCCGGCGGCCAGGGCGAGCAGGGTCTTGCCGGTGCCGGCTCGGCCAGTGATGGTCACCAGGGGGATCTCCGGGTCGAGCAGCAGGTCCAGGGCCATCTTCTGCTGTACGTTCTTGGCGCTGATCCCCCAGACCGGGTTGCTCCCATGGCGCAGGGGCAGGATCAGGCCGCTGCCGACGCAGTGACGGCCGAGGCCTGACTGGGTGGAGCCCAATGCTTTGAGAATCACGTACTGGTTCGGATGCAGGCTGTTTGGCAGATCAGCGGCGTCGATCTCCCTGTTAAAATAGAACCGGTCTACAAGGCTGGGGTCGACGACCGCTTCCTCGTAGCCGGTATATAAAATGGGGGCGGGCTTGGTTGAAGGGTACTCTTCGGTTGTCAGGCCGAGGGCGTCGGCCTTGATACGGACGATGGCATCCTGGGAGACCAGGGACACAGTTCTGGAGTGTTCTTTCCTGCTCTCCTCCAGTTGGAGATTGAGGGCCACCGCCAGCAGCCGGTTGTCGTTGTTGACCTCTGGGAAGTGGTCACGCAGCAGGTCCAGCGAGCGGTGGTTCAACTCGACCCGGAGCAGGCTGCCGTTGCCCAGCGGTATGGGCTGGTGCAGGCTTCCCTGCCGGCGAAGGTCATCTAACTGGCGGGCCACCTGGCGGGCGTTATAGGCCGTGCCGTCACACCCGGACTTCTTGGCGTCGATCTCTTCGATGACCACGCCGGGGATTACGATTTCGGCGTCCGGAAATTCATGGATGGAATGTGGGTCGGTAAGGAGAACATTGCTGTCCAGGACATAAATGTCAGCCATCGACCAGCCTCCCGAAAAGACTCTTTTATGAAGTTGTCCCTCTGATCATAGCCCCGGATTATTAACCCCAGATTAAGCTCAAATTAAAATTGTATGATGATTAGGGGGATCAGGTGGTGCGCTATCAGGCCATGTCCCTTGCCACGGCGTTACGCCAGTGCTATATTTATAAAAAATGGGGACACGCCTCTAATGAATGCCCTGTAAGGAATGGGGACACACCTCAATGAATGCCATTATGAATGCCGAGGAATGTCCCCGATAGTTGAAATAGCAGTGCTGCGCCCGGTGGGCGCGTCATCGGGGAAAGGAGCATGAGCATGTCTAAGAAGCGGATCTCGTCTAGCGCCCGCCTCAGTGGGCCGTCTCCCGAGCAGATCAGGAGGAGAAACCTGATTATCGGTGTGTTGATCGTTGCTGCCATAGCCCTGGTTGTTGTGATCGCAGTAGGAATGGCCAGGGGCGGCAATCAGGCCGCAAACAACCAGAGCGCCAAAGCTCCGGTACCTGCTACTTCTAATCAGAGAACAAATCAGCAGGCCACCTCGACAAAGACTCCTGCTGCCCAGAGTACGGCTTCCAGCCAGCAGGCGGCTCCGTCCCCGGCTGACAAAAGCGCTCACCAGGTGATCATCAACACCACCAGGGGCCAGATCGTGTTGGAGGTCTACCCGGACCTGATGCCGATCACCGTGACCAATTTCGACAAGCTGGTGCTGTCCGGCTTTTACAATGGGCTCACGTGGCACCGGGTGCTGGACTGGGTGATCCAGGGCGGCGACCCGAAGGGTGACGGTACCGGTGGGTCAGGCCAGACCATCAAGCTGGAGACCAATCCACAGCTAAAGAATGTGCTCGGGGCGGTGGCCATGGCGCGCTCTAGCGACCCCAATTCCGCCAGTTCCCAGTTCTACATCTTGAAGCAGGATCAGCCGTCCCTGGACGGACAATATGCCGTGTTCGGCAAGGTGATCAAGGGGATGGACGTGGTCGACCAGATCCAGCAGGGCGATAAGATGCTGTCCGTAAAAGAATAAACAGGAGCGCGGGGACGGTTCTCGCGCTCAGGCGTGAGCGCGAGAACCGTCCCCGCGCTCACTATAGCGAGGGGGAAATTAAGTGTCCAAAGTTACCATCGACACCGCCAAGGGCCAGATCGTGCTGGAGGTCTACCCGGACCTGATGCCGGTCACCGTGGCCAATTTCGACAAGCTGGTGCAGTCCGGTTTCTACGACGGGCTCAAGTTCCACCGGGTGGAGGACTGGGTGATCCAGGGCGGCGACCCGATCGGCAACGGTACCGGCGGCCCCGGCTGGAAGATCAGTCTGGAGACCAACCCGCAGCTCAAGAACGTACGTGGAGCGGTGGCCATGGCCCGGGCGACAGACCCCAACTCTGCCGGCTCCCAGTTCTATATATTGAAGAAGGACGCCTCCTGGCTCGATGGGCAGTATGCCGTGTTCGGCAAGGTAGTTCAGGGGTTGGACGTGGTCGACCTGATCCAGA
>JBEKKU010000145.1:0-5484 GCA_050010575.1 Thermacetogeniaceae bacterium
CCTGAACACCCAGGTGGCAGCCTATTACCATCAGATCCTGACCGAGGACCGGGTGGCCGACCAGGCCCGGGCATACCTGACCAAACGGGGGCTGCGCCCACAGACCTGGGACCAGTTTACCCTGGGGTTTGCCCCGGCTTCGGGCCAGGCCCTGCTGAATACTTTCGCTAAGAAAGGCTTTGAGGCGCAGGTTCTGTCAACGGCAGGCCTGTTGGTCAGCAGGCAGAGTGGTATGCAGGACCGCTTCCGGGGCCGGATCATCTTTCCGATCTATGATGCTCAGGGGCGTTGCCTGGGCTTTGGCGGCCGTGCCCTGGGGGATGAGCAGCCGAAGTATCTGAACTCCCCCGAGACCAGCACGTTCAGTAAGAGTCACAGCCTCTACGGCCTGAACTTGGCGCTGGCGAGCATCAGGGAGCAGGGTCAGGCTCTGGTGGTAGAGGGCTACATGGACTGCATCACCGCCCACCAGCACGGCTTCACCAACGCCGTGGCCTCCCTTGGCACCGCCTTTACCCACGATCAGGCGAGGCTCCTGGTACGCTACACCCAGGAGGTGGTGCTCTCCTTCGACCGCGATGCCGCCGGTTCGGCGGCCTCTCTGAGGGGCGCCGAATACCTCCAGGAATTGGGGGCGCATGTCTACGTCCTGGACTTTCCGGACGCCAAGGACCCGGATGAATTCCTGCGGGAGCGCGGCCGGGAGGCTTTTAGCGCAGTATTACGGGACCACCGGTTACCCTTCTTCGAGTTTCGGCTGGAGCAGCTGCTGCAACAGCACGACCCGGCCTCGGTCTACGGAAAGGCGGAGATCGTCGGCGGCATCCTGGAGGAGTTGGACCGCCTTGACAATATCGTCGAGCGCAACAGCTATATCCGGCTGGTCGCGGAGCGCCTGAGCGTCTCAGAGGAGACAATTTGGAAAGAACTGCTCCGCAACCCGAATAAAAGGGCAAGAAAGGATAGAATTGAAAAAAATAGATATAATATGGAACAGGGCAAACAGGCTTTCGCCTCACCCAGTGGTTCTGCTGCCGAGATTGCCAGGCGCGGCCTCTTCCGGTGCATGTGCCAGGAGCGGGATGTGTGGGAGCGGGTGCAGCAGGAGTTGGGCTTTGCTGTCTTTGAGGGCAATTTGGGACGGTTTGTGAAAGCCATTGAAGCGAGCGGCTGGAGCAGTCCTGCCGCTATTTTGGAGAATATGCCGGAGAGCGACCAGGCGGAACTGGCCGCCCTGCTGATGACTGGTGACGACCAGGAGATCCCGCCTCAGCAACAGGAACGATTGGTGTCGGACTACCTGGTCACGATCAAGCGGGAACAATTAAATAAAGAGATCGCAGTAAGAAGTGCCGCACTGCAAGAGTATAGAAAGAATGAAGATAAAGCAGGAATTATGGGTGTCCTGGCAGAATTAGATAGACTATATAAAGATCTTCAGGCGCTGAAAAATTCCGGATAATCAGAAATGCGCCGCCGGCGGCGGCCGGGAATCGTGGTTCACATCGAATGAAAGGAGGGAAGACCATTGAAAGATGAACAGCTAAAGGTTGATGCTGTCAAAGACCTGATCCAGCGCGGCAAGAAAAAGGGCAATTTATCTTATCAGGAAATTATGGACACGCTGCAGGGGTTTGAACTGACCCCCGACCAGATAGATGATATTTACGAGCAATTCGGGTCGATGGGTATCGAGATTCTGCAGGAAGGCGATGGTCAGGCCCTCACAAAAGACACAGAGGCCGCTCATCCGGAGGAGGATGCCGAGATCGAGATCGATCTCTCCATCCCAGATGGGATCGCCATTGATGACCCGGTCCGCATGTACCTCAAGGAGATCGGGCGTATCCCTTTGCTCATCGCCCAAGAGGAGGTCCAGCTAGCCAAGCTGATCGAGGATGGCGACGAGGAGGCCAAGCGGCGTCTGGCTGAGGCCAATCTGCGATTGGTGGTGAGTATCGCCAAACGCTACGTCGGCCGCGGCATGCTGTTCCTGGACCTGATCCAGGAGGGCAACCTTGGCCTGATCAAGGCAGTGGAAAAGTTCGACTTTCGCAAGGGATTCAAGTTCAGCACCTACGCCACCTGGTGGATCCGCCAGGCGATCACCAGGGCGATCGCCGACCAGGCTCGCACCATTCGCATTCCGGTGCACATGGTGGAGACGATCAATAAGCTGGTCCGTGTCTCCCGGCAACTGCTGCAGGAGCAGGGCCGCGACCCCACTCCCGAGGAGATCGCCTGGGAGATGGATATGTCCGTCGACCGGGTGCGGGAGATCATGAAGATCGCCCAGGAACCGGTATCCCTGGAGACCCCCATCGGGGAGGAAGAGGACAGTCACCTGGGAGACTTTATCGAGGACGAGGATGCCCTGGCGCCGGCGGAGGCCGCCTCCTTCATCCTGCTCAAGGAACAGCTGGAAGAAGTTCTGGAGACCCTGACACCCAGGGAAAAAGAAGTGCTCAGACTACGCTTCGGGCTGGAAGACGGTAGGGCCCGTACCCTGGAGGAGGTCGGACAGCGGTTCCGGGTCACCAGGGAGCGGATCCGGCAGATCGAGGCCAAGGCCTTGCGCAAACTGCGACACCCCAGCCGCAGTAAGAAACTGAAGGATTACCTGGAGTAAAAAGGCCCCATTCCGAATCCGGAAAGGGCTTTTTACTTACTGCCACTTGTATGATCACGCCAGCCTGGCAAAAATTTGGGCGTAAAATTCCTCTGCAGGAGCCTGGCGCCAGGAAGGAGGTGGGCAATCACGCGGCGGAACAGGTGGTTCACTTGTAGGCCAGCAGCATGGGGATGTAGCGGATGCCGTCCTGTAACTGCTCTTTGTCAGTCTGGACGAATCCCATGCTGGTGTAGAAGGGTATGGCAAAGGGACTGGAATTGACCGACAGATGCACGAAGCCTGTACGTTTGCTGCATTTGACGATAGCCCGGCGGATCAACTCCCGGGCAATTCCTCTGCGCTGATATGACTTGTCCACGAACAGCAGGCAGATGTGCTCATAGCCTCTAACCTCGATCGCTCCCACGATTAGACCCCCGACTTTGGCCGTCAAGGCGAAGTTATGGCCGAGCAGGGAGCGCAGGGCGATGGCGTCGGGCTCGGTATAATCCATGAAGGTGTCGATGCCTTCCCGGTCATAGCCTGGAGCCACGAACTCGTCGAATACCTGTGACACCAGCCCGGAGATGGCTTTCTCCTCGCCATCCCGCATCACGCCGTAGACAATCCTATCGCCCATCGGATTTCCTGGTGATATATTGGTTAATTTGTTTCACGAACATCCGGATGTCTACCAGATTGGTCCTGATGATCTGAAACAATTCTTCATCCGTTATTTGATGGTAAAGATGCATGGTATCGATAGGCATTTAGAGGGCCTCCTCGATTACTTCGTCAAGATATTTTTCCAGAAAAGGCCTGAAGTCGGCAGCCCGACGCATGGCCTCTTCCTATTCACCTAGTCATTAGTATACCATTATTTAACATGACTGGCGAGCGCGGCGACGATCCTTGCCGAAGGCGTGGTGAGCGATCTGCTATCTTGCAATAAAAATGGGCGCTGCCTATGGGGTGCATATACACTCTTGGCTTCTCGATTATTTCCGATGACTACATAGTGCTGGATTTTAGCTGCAGTCAAACTTGTTGGTGATCGGCATGCGGCGGTCCTTGCCGAAGGCACGGTGGGTGATCTTGACGCCCGGCGGCGCCTGGCGGCGCTTGTACTCGTTGCGGTCGACCATGCGGATCACCCGGGCGACCACCGCCGGGTCGAAGCCGCGGTCGATGATCTCTTGCGGGCTGCGGTCCTCCTCCACGTAGGCCTCGATGATCTGGTCGAGGATAGCGTATGGTGGCAGGTCGTCCTCGTCACGCTGGTCCGGCCGCAGTTCGGCGGTGGGGGCCTTGTCGAAGACCCGCTGGGGGATCACCAGGCGGCCAGCCAGACGGTTGCGGTAGTGGCAGAGCCGGTAGACCAGGGTTTTGGGGATGTCCTTGAGCACCGCAAAGCCGCCCGCCATGTCCCCGTAGAGGGTGGCGTAGCCGACGCTGAGTTCGCTCTTGTTGCCGGTGGTGAGCACCAGGCCGCCGTACTGGTTGGTCAGGGCCATCAGGACGTTGCCCCGGATCCGGGCCTGGATGTTCTGTGTGGTCAGGTCGCCGGGCCGTCCCTCACAGGACGGGGCGATGGCGCTCAGGTAGGCCTCGTACAGGGGGGCGATCGGTACGGTCAGGGCCTTGACCCCCAGGTTGGCCGCCAGTTGCTCCGCATCCTCGATGCTGTCGCGGGAGGTGTAGGGGGAGGGCAGCAATACTCCGGTAACCCGGTCGGCGCCTAGGGCGTCGACAGCGAAGGCGGCGGTCAGGGAGGAGTCGATGCCGCCGCTCAGGCCGATAAAGGTCCGGGGAAAGCCGTTCTTGTTTACATAATCACGAACGCCCAGGACCACTGCGGCATAGATCTCCGCCTCCTCATCCATCCCCTCCACCGATTGGGCCTGCATCGCCCTGGTTGGCAGCGGTGGATAGACCCGATCTTGTAAAGTGCTGGGCAGGTCAACCCGGTGCACCTGGCCCGGCAACGCAGGGGCGAACAGCTCCCGGTGGCGGATGTCATGGAGCCTGCTGCAGAGCATATGTTCAGTTTGCAGGTCAACCAGCAATAGATCTTCCTCAAAAGCTGCGGCCCGCCCAAGCAAGTTGCCCTGCTCGTCGAAAACGGTGCTGCTGCCGTCGAAGACCAGTTCATCCTGCCCGCCCACCAGGTTGGCATAGGCGATATGGGTCACGTTGTCCGAGGCTCTGACGGAGAGCATCTTCTCCCGGAACTGCTGCTTGGCTTTATGGTATGGCGAGGCGCTCAGATTGAGGATCACCTGGGCTCCTCCCTCCCGCGCCTCCAAAACTGCTGGCCCCACCGGGTGCCAGATGTCCTCACAGATGGTGACGCCGACATTGACCCCGGCACAGTTGACCACCAGGCCGCCGGTGCCGCTCTTGAAGTAACGCTTCTCGTCGAACACTCCGTAGTTGGGCAGATACACCTTGTGGTAGACAGCAACAAGAACGCCGCGGTGGATTACCGCGGCGGCATCGTAGGTCTCGCCGTCTCTGAGGTCGACAAACCCCACGACAGCAGCGATATGCAGTTCTTTAGTCAACTCTGCCAGTGACTCCAGGCAGCGCAGGTTGGCTTCAATGAAGCTCGGCTTTAGCAGCAGGTCTTCCGGTGGGTAGCCGGTGATGGTCAGCTCTGGAAAGCAGACCACGTCCGCCCCTGCTGCCTCCGCCTGGCTGATGCCGCTGCCGATCTTGGCGGCGTTTCCCTTGAAGTCACCCACTGTAGTGTTTATTTGAGCTATGGCTAGCCGCACGGGTCATTCCCTTTCTTAGTCATGCGGCAGAGCCGCACGGGGCTTGGAATCTGGAACGATCTCCGTATTCGACAAAGCTTGGTAGAAATCCTCTAG
>JBEKKU010000146.1:0-5479 GCA_050010575.1 Thermacetogeniaceae bacterium
CAGGGCCACCGCTTCATGCAGGCCGCCCAGTTCATCCACCAGCCCGAGCTGTTTTGCCTGAGCCCCGGTGTATACCCGCCCGTCTGCCAGTTTCCGGACCTGGTCCTCCGGCAGGTTGCGGCCCTGGGCCACGGCCTGCACGAACTGTCCGTAGGTGTCGTCGATGATCCCCTGCATGATGGCTGCCTCTTCGGGAGTGATCGGGCGGCTGGGTGAGAGCATATCCTTGTGGGGGCCGCTCTTGAAAACCTGCTCCTTGTAGCCGATCTTGCCATAGAGGTCCTGCAGGTTGGGGACGGTGGAGATCACTCCGATGCTCCCGGTGAGGGTGGACGGGTCGGCCACGATCTTGTCCGCAGCCACCGCCACGTAGTAACCGCCCGAAGCGGCGGTATCACCGCAGGAAACGACCACCTTCTTGCCGGATTCCCGCAGGCGTTTCAACTGGTTGTTGAGTTCCTGGGAGGCCGCCGGGCTGCCTCCGGGTGAGTCGATCCGCAGCACCACCGCCTTCAGGCCCTGGTCATTGGTGGCCCGCTCCAGGTCCTGCATGGCCTGATCGGAGCCGGAGCCGTCGGTGAGTGAGGATGGGCTGCCAAAGCCGATCACTCCCGTCAGGTAGATCACGGCCACCGTGTTACTGCTGCTGCGGGCCTTCGTCCCCTGCGCCTGCTGTGGTGCTCTGGTATAGGCGACCGCCACGGCGATCAGGGTGACGGCGATGGCGGCGATAAAGATGATCATTCCGGTACGCTTGGAGTTCAAGCTAAAGCACCCCCATAGATGAGAATCTCCACCAACAAGTCACCTGACCAGCCTGACCAGGAGGGACGGTTCTCGGTCACATCCGTCTACAATCCTGCGACAAGGATCCGTCTCCTGTCACCGTGGTGGTTCTCTCGTGTGTTCCTCTATCTGTAAATATTATGAGCCGGCCGGGTTGCCGAATACTAGCTGAAATATTCCCAGTTCAGACCGGCGGCCTCCTGACCAGTCAGGAGTTCCCTGCCGGCTGCTGGGACGGGTCGGGCAGATAATCGTGCAACAGTTTGGTGCGGGAGATCCAGATGAACTTGGAAGTAAGTTCCTGGTGCCCCTGCCGGAAACGGTGCACGCCCGACGGATGGTAGGCAGCCAGCAGCAGCTGCTGGCCGATCATGTACAGCCATTGCAGCACCGGGTTCCCAAACTCCCTGACCTCAAAACCCAGTGACCGCATGCCCTGATGAAAGAGGGTGATCGCGTAATAAGCCTTGACGCTGGGCGTATTCTGCCCGGTTGCCGCCAGGGTGGCCAGATAGGCCAGATCGCGCCCCAGCCCTTTTTTGACGGCGATAGTCGCCTTGACCCGGCTGCTGTATTGGCGTTGCAGTTTCAGGGCCGACCGGTTGGACAGGTGCAGCTCGCCTAATAGATCACCCGGTCTGATCTGCGTACCATCCTGCAGTTCCAGGCCCGGCCCGCGATAGCGATGGGCGTTCAGGCGAAACAGGCCTCCGGGCTGGATCTCCTGAATCTGATAGACCAAGCTGAAGGCCTTCTCCCAGAGATCCCACACCGACAGCAGCAAACTGCGCCTGAATGATTCTTTCATCTATCTAGTGACACCTACCCTGGTCTGGCGATAATCATCTAAAAGTACCATCTTCTGCTGCATTTTGTAACTTTCTATACTTCGTTGCCTCCCGGTTAAAATCCTGCTTATTACAGCGGGCGCAGGTTGAGCTGCTGTAAAGATTGCCCGGACAGTGCCTGCGCTGGGAGCACTCCTTTATTATTGCACGCCGCCCGGTTAAAAATTAGTTGCTTTCCAGTCCAGTATACGGCACAGGGCCGATCGGTCAGCAGGAGGTAATAAAAAACACCAACCTTAATTTTAAGGCCGGTGTTTTTTATTATAGATCGGCTGCCGGGTATCTCTACTGCTGTTGCTGCTTGATTTCGGCCTGCGCCTGTTCCTTGAGCTGCGCCAGGTCCTGTTGTTCCTGTTTTGCTTTGGCGGCGTTCACCGTCATGACCTCCAGGAAGGGAGCGATCAGATCGAGGGGCAGTGGGAAAACGATGGTGCTCGACTGGTCGATGGCGATCTCCCGCAGGGTCTGCAGGTAGCGCAGTTGCATGGTGCCCGGTTGGGTGGCGATGACCCCCGCTGCCTGGGCCAGTTTCGCCGAGGCCTGATACTCGCCCTCAGCGTGGATCAGCTTTGCCCGGCGCTCCCGCTCCGCCTCGGCCTGGGCGGCCATCGCCCGCTGTATGTTGGACGGCAACTCGGCATCCTTCACTTCCACCAGGCTGACCTTGACACCCCAGGGCTCAGTGCCCTCGTCGATGATCTGCTGCAGCCGGTGGTTGATCTCATCCCGCTTGGAGATCAGTTCATCCAGGTCCGACTGCCCCAGGACGCTGCGCAGGGTGGTCTGTGACAACTGCATGGTCGCCCTGATGTGGTCGAAGACCTTGATCACGGAGTCCACCGGATTGACCACCCGGAAGTAGACCACGGCATTGACCTTGACGGTGACATTGTCCTTGGTGATGATCTCCTGGGTGGGGATGTCCATGGTGATCACCCGCAGGTCGACCTTCTGCATCCGTTCGATGCCCGGGATCAGGATGATCAGGCCGGGCCCCCGGGCGCCCACGCAACGGCCCAGGCGGAAGATGACGCCTCGTTCGTACTCCTGGACGATGCGAATAGCCGAGGCGACCACAATCAGGATAAGGATCACAATCGGAAGCCATGTCATACAGTTCCCTTGAAGGCGCCGCTGCTATTGGAAAGTGTGAGGCGCGACAGCCTTCGCGGGTTTCACCCCTTTCTCGATCTGATTTAAATAAATACCCGCCGGACTGGCGGCGGGTCATCATACCTGAATAGAAAGATTCTTAGCTGGTCTTGACGGATGCTTCCTGCTTTTCTGATGCTTGCGCAACCTGCCCCTCGACCGGCTTGGCTTTATCCTGCAGATCATCCATGGTGGTGCTTGATGCCTGCCGGAATTCTTTGATGGTTTTCCCCATAGCCTTCCCGATATCAGGCAGTTTGCCGGGGCCGAAGATGATCAGAACGATGGCGAGAATGATAATCAGGTGCCAGGGCTCTATCAAACCCATGTTGCCACCTCCCTTATTGCAGTCTTACCGTGATTATAGCACAAGTTGTCCACAACAACCAGCAACAATTTAGGGCAACAATTTAGGGCATCCTTTCTAAATATCAGGCCGCATATCAGACCCCAATGCTGGGATCGTTGTATAAAATCAGGCAAATTACCACAAAATAGAAGCAACAAGGAGGTAATGCCGATGGAACTTAGCGCACGCAACCAGCTGCAAGCCAGAGTCAAGCAGATCAAGTCAAACGACCTCTCTGCCGAGGTGATCATGGAAATCGGCGGACAGGAGATGTGTGCCAGCGTGACCGCTGACTCGGTAAAAAGGCTGGGGCTGAAGTCCGGGGACAATGTTACCGCAGTGGTCAAGGCCAGTTCGGTCATGCTGATGAAGTAGCCTGGTCCCTGAAGCAGTACTGGTATTTAAAGCCCCCCAATGCTGCTTGTTGGAAAAACCTGATGACTAGTGTTATCAGGTTTTTTAACATTGGCGCTGATCCTGCCCGGCAACCATCACGCCCGAGCTTGAAAAATCATTATATTTACAAAAAGACGCTTGACGTTTTTGGAATATTTCAGGTATTATTTGAATATTTAAACAGGAATTAATCAAAGCTTATCGAATTACAATTTACGATTACCCTATGCATTACAGTGTGGCTTTGTAAATGTAGACAGTACCCGCTGGAAGGTTGAGCATATTTAGGTGGTGTGATATTCTTGCACGACCGGGATCAGGGTAATTTCCAAGTCTTTAACGATCTGGTGCAGATGATTTTCGCGTTGATGGATACTGGCGATCCGGTGTCTGCTCGACAGGAAGTCTGCCGTCTGCTCCAGCAGGCTTTTGGTGCTGAAGAGGTCAACCTGTCGTTTCTGGAGGCGCCGCAGGATGATGCAAGTGCCGGAGCGATCCGGCGAGACGGTCCGGATCTGATTATCAGGCTGCAGAAGGAAAATAGGGTTTTCGGGCAGTGCCTGATAAGGGGCCCGCAACAACTGTTTTCCGGCGCCCAGTTGGATCTGCTGGCCATCGTGCTCTCCAACCTGTTCGATTGTGTCAATAAATATTCGCGGATCAGCAAGCAGATCTATGACCTGAATACCTATATAACGATCAGCAACAACATCCAGAAAAACCTCAATCTGAGCGAGCAACTGCAGTGGGTGATCGACCAGTGCATGAAAGCGGTAAACGCTTCCGCCGCCTCCGTGCTGCTGCTGACACAGGATGAGCAGAGTCTGGACTTCTTTGCCGTCGAGGGCGAGAAGAGCAACGTGTTATCGAGGTTTACCATGCCGGCCGATAAGGGGATCGCCGGCTTCGTGCTGCAGGAGCAAAAACCGGTGATCATCAACGACTGCAGGAGCAGCCCCTATTTCTACGATCAGGTGGACAACGACACCGGGTTCACCACCAGGAACATGATCGCCGCCCCGCTGATCGCCGATCAGCAGATCATTGGGGTCATCGAAGTACTCAACAAGAACGATGGCCTGGACTTCGTCAAGAGTGACGCCGACCTGGTGCTGAACATCGCCAACGAGGTCTCCTTTGCGGTGCGCAACGCCCGTATTTTCGAGTACGTGGTCACCACCTACTGCAAGATCCTGCAGGGGCAGTCCAACTGCCAGGGCTGCAAACGCCCGCTGAGTAGTTGGACGCCCTGTCCGCTCTGTACCTTCAATTACATTAATGCTAATAGTTAAAATGACAGGAGGGCATAAGAGCGATGAGCGAACTGGAACAGAACAATATGCAAGCTTTTAATGATCTGATTCAAAAAATTCTTAACCTGATGGACATGGAGGACCTATCTGCTGTTCAAGCCGATGCCTGCAGCATGATCCAACAGGCTTTTGATGCCAAGGAGGTCAGCCTGTCGCTGCTAGACTCCCCGGAGGAAGGAGCGACCTCCGAGGCGATCCGGCAAGAAGGGGCGGACCTGATATTTTGTCTGAAAAAAGACAATAGCATTTTTGGCGAATGCCTGGTGAAAGAACCGCAACAGCTGTTTCCCGGCGCTCAGTTGGATCTGCTGGCGATCGTGCTCTCCAATCTGTTCGATTTTGTGATCAAGTATGCCCGGATCAACAAGCAACTCTATGGCCTCAACACCTACCTCACTATCAGCACCAACATCCAGAACAACCTGAATCTGAACGAGCAACTGCAGTGGGTGATCTACCTGTGCATGGATGCGGTCAACGCCTCCGCCGCCTCGGTGCTGCTACTGACCCAGGACGAGCAGCAGTTGGAGTTCTTTGCGGTGGAGGGAGAGAAGAGTGAGGCCCTGTCCAAGTTTACCATGCCGGCCGATAAGGGGATCGCCGGCTTCGTGCTCAAGGAGCAAAAACCGGTGATC
>JBEKKU010000147.1:0-5458 GCA_050010575.1 Thermacetogeniaceae bacterium
AAATCCGCCCCAGAAAGCAATTGCGTCGGATCGCCGTTGGAGCCGATAAAAAGAGTTCCGTGTTCTGCTGCCGGTTGCTGCACCGACGGATCGTCGCGCTGCTGCACAATCAGATCCGCCCCGCCTTGGAGAAGGTTCTTGATGGCGTCCCGCTCCCTTTGCAGCTCCAGGTAATTGTTTGTCCAGACAACCCTGACCTTTGCCTTGGCATCCATTGCCCGCACTCCCAGCGTGAATGCGTTGATATCCCTGATTGCATCCGGGGTCGGACTTAATGCCACATAGCCGATCAGGTTGCTTTTGGTCATCGATCCTGCAACCAGCCCGGACAGGTAACGAGGCTGGTACATGCGCCCGTCATAGGTTCCGACGTTGGGAGCAGTCTGATCGCCGGAACAGATCATGAAAACCACGCCCGGATATTGCGGCGCCACCTTGAGCACCGCATCTTCGTAACCGCTGTAGGCGGCAAAGATGACCCTGTTGCCTTTCTCGGCCAGTTCCACCAGCACCCGCTCGGCATCAGTCTCATTTACAGCTTCCATAAAACTCGTCTCCACGTCAGGAAGCTGCGTTTGCAAGTATTTTCGCCCCCGGTCGTGCGCCTGGCTCCAACCGGCATCGTTCACCGTTCCGGGGTAGACAAAAGCAACCTTAAACTTTTTAACCGGTTGAGGGGCAGGCGTTGCCATCTTCCTGACACACCCGGACAGGATCAGCGTGAATGCCAACAAAAGGATAGCCCCTGCGATAAAGTTGTTCTTTTTCATTGATCTTGCCTCCCGCCGGATACGAAGCCTGCAAATAGCTTGTCTTAGTTCTGATGTTTTTGTTTCAGGCTTGACAAGTAGTTAATAAAATATTCCCTATCCTTTATAAGAAACCCTTCCACAAAAGACGGACTTGACCGGCCACCGGTCTTGATAATAAAAAAACACTTCACGACGAAGTGCTCTCCCGTCACTTTTTTAGGGAATCATCAAGCGGTCAAGGCCTGGCTGTCCGCATCGATACCATCCTGATCGCTTCATTCTCGCCCACACCGGCAATCTCCACCAGCTTGAGGCGTCCTGCCGAGCCTCTCACGATCTGGATATTTCCGGGGCTGCAGCAGAAAACCTCACCCAGAAACTTCTGCAGTTGTCTGTTGGCCTCTCCTTCTACAGGAGGCGCAGTCAAACGCACCTTGAGACAATCACCGGCAACGCCGATCAGCTCGTTTCGGGACGCCCTGGGTTGTACCCTTACCTGAATGCGGACACCGCCTGAAGCAGCACTGATCCAGGGCACGTATCTAGTACCTGCCATAAAACAGGAAGGATAGCAACTGGACTACCAGTTGATTGGCGATCTGCAGAAAGAGTAACCCCAGAAGCGGTGAAAAATCCATGGAACCCGTCTGGGGCAACAGTCGACGGAATAAGGCCAGCACCGGTTCAGTCACCTCGTAGACAAACCGGAGCACCGGATTATCTGCCCGGAGGCGCATAAAGGAGAGCAGAGCCCTGGCCACAATTAGCCAGGTGTACGTCTGGAAGGCAATATTCAGTACCCAAATTAAATAACTAGGAAGATCCAACATTATGTATCCTCACTTCAAGCGTGCTGTGTGGCCTGCCAGGTATCACATCTCGAGTGCCGCCGCTTTTTCGGCAGAAGCCGCCACCGCGCTGATCAGCAGACCCCTGAGGCCACCCTCCTCCAAAACATGGAGGCCGGCCATCGTCGTGCCTCCAGGCGAGGATACCCGGTCTTTTAATGCGGCCGGATGTTCTCCGGAGGCCTGGATCACCCGGGCTGTGCCCAACATGGTCTGCACTGCCAGCTCCAGGGCTACCTGGCGCGTCAAACCCATCAGTACGCCACCGTCAGCCAGGGCCTCCAGGATGATCGCCAGAAAAGCCGGACCGCTTCCGCTCAACCCGGTGACAGCGTCAATGTTTGCTTCCGGAACGGTCACCACCCGGCCCACTGCCTTGAAGAGCTGCTCGGCATCATCCCGGTCCCTCGGGCTGGCATGCTTGCCCAGGGACAGTCCGGTCATGCCCTCACCGACCAGGGCCGGAATGTTCGGCATCGCCCTGATCACCGGCGCTCCCGATGGCAGGTTCGCCTCTAAAAAGATGGTCGAGACACCAGCCGCCACTGAAATCAATAAACGGTCCGGCGTCATGAGCGAGGCGATCTCCTCCAATACTCTTTTAACTTGATTGGGCTTGACCGCAACGATCACGATCTCTGCCTCGCCTGCGGCCTGCCTGTTGTCCCCGGCGATCCTCACCTGCAACCGGGTAGCAAGCGCAGCCACGGCCTCCCGGTGGGGGTCGCTCAGCAACACGTCATCCGGGGCCACCAGGCCATTGCGCACAAACCCTGTCACCAAAGCGCCGCCCATAGAGCCAGCGCCGATCAGGCTAACCCTTTTCCTGGAAACGATCTTTCATTCCTCCCTGATCCCATTTAAAAGGCAGCCGGTCGCGCAGGTCGCCGGCCTGTTCTTCGGAGTAGACGGAAATATTGCTGGGAATGAACAGAAAGGTTTCAGCGGTTACTTTCCAGGTGCCGCCATTCAGGGCGAAGACCGCCCCGCTCAGGAAGTCGATGATCCGCTGGGCGATCTCCTTGGGAACGTTGTCAAAGTTGACGATCACCGGCCGGCGGTTTTTTAAATGAGCCGCCAATTTTTCCGATTCCTCAAAACTTCCCGCAGAAACCACGACAATCTTCAAATCCGGCGACGAGTGCAGGCTTAGTACCGGAGCTTTTTTGTGAAAACTGCCGCTCTCGAGCACCTGGGGAGTGCCATCCTCATCTTCCTCCGCATAGTTATCCGAAAAGCCGATGAAATGCATGACCTTATCCAGCCAACCGGGCAAGAGGGTCACTCCTTCCTTGTTTAATATCCAAAAAGAGCGCTTCCGATTCTGACTAGGGTTGCACCCTCCTCAACCGCAATCTCAAAGTCGTTGCTCATGCCCATCGACAGATGCTGCAGGTTCAGCCAGGGCCTGCTCCGGGATACTTCCGACTGCAGCAGCCGCAGCCGTCGAAACACTGGTCGTACCTCTTCGGGGTCATTCACATAAGGAGCGATAGTCATCAATCCACAGATATCCAACCCCTTCAAGCTGCGGGTTGCATCCAGAAGGCCCGGCAATTCCTCCGGGCTCAGCCCATACTTGGTAGCCTCACCAGACACGTTGACCTGGACCAGCACCCGCCAGGGGCGCCCCTGAACAGAACTCAAGCCATCAAGCTGTTGGGCCAGCCTCAGGCTGTCCAGGGAGTGAAGCAGAGAGATCCTGCCGGTAAGGTATCTGGCCTTATTTTGCTGCAGGTGCCCGATGAGGTGCCACTCCACCCGGTCACCCCAGGCCTCGTACTTGGTGAGCCAATCCTGCACCCGGTTCTCCCCGAGCGCCTTGAGCCCGCAGGCCACGGCCTCTCCCAGCAGTTCAGCCGGCACCATCTTAGTTACCGCCACCAGTTGTACATCTGCCAACTGGCGCCCGTCTTTGAGCGCCGCCCTGGCAATGCGTTCGGTGATGCGATCTAGCCTTTTTGTTAAGGATTCTTCCATTCTCTGCTCCTTTCTCCCATGTTCGACAACAACGTCTATTTTCCTTTTTTGGAAACTAAATTTCCTGATCGATCCTCTTGAGCAGGTCCGGATTGATGACAACATCCAGCCCCTGTTCTATTCCCTGCAGGGCGACCTTGTCCCCCATAGTTCCGACCACGCGGACCCGGTTGAACTTGAATCCGACGGGAGACCTCGTCCAAACTCCCTGTTGGTTGCCTTTAGTGACCAGAGCCCGGGCGGGAAGCACGATCCCCTCATATTTCTGGTTGATCAGTTTAACGTCCAGAGTGCGGCCGGTGCTAAAATCCTGGTCGGTCAGGGTGACCTTCACTACCGCAATCCAGGCTCCTGGCTTGGAACTCAGCCCGATGATCAGGCCCCTCCCTTGCCCGGCCTGGCTCCAGTTCAGATCCACCCCGTCATTAATCATCAGATCCTGGGGTTGCTTATCAAGCTTGATTACAAGATAGGGATTGACCAGATTATCGATAATCTGGTAGACCGGATCGCCGCTGAAAACAGCTTGCGGCAAGTCGCCCGATTGTCCTTTATTTACGGCGCCGAACAGAGCGAACAGGTCCATCCGCTGGTATTGGGCCGGCGTGAGGATGCCTTCCCAGCCATCATGTTGATAGCTGACGGTGCCCGCAGCCGGACTGGTCAATTCCACGGTTGCCCGATCTTTTTCAGGGCTGGCGGGACCGCTGATCCGGGCCACAGCCGTACCGATATGTACTCTGGCCCCTTCTGGGACCAGCCGCTCCACGTTACCGGCAACCGGCGCTGTGACTACCTTCTCATTACGCATGATGATGGCCTCTCCGTGATAACCGGAGTCCAGCACTGACAACTGGGCGCTTTCCGTCCTGATCGCCTGGGCTATACAAAAGACGTAAGCCTGCTTGCCGAGCCAGACTAGAACTAGCAGGGCCAGCATGAAGATCACCAGGCGCCCGGCCCAGATCTGGACCCGGCTGAGCAGTTCGGCTCGCTCCAGTCGCTTTTTTCTGACCTTGACCTTGATCTCTCTGTTACTCCTGTCTTGCTTCATAACCCGATCTGACCACCGCATCCTGAACTTTAGTGAAATCTACTTTCTGAGGATCGTAAACAACTGTCAACATGCCCGTCTCCAATTCTACGCTGGCCTGATTGATTCCATCCACCGCAGCTACCGCCTCTTCAACAGCTCGCTTGCAGTGGTTGCAACTCATGCCGCTGACCACCACAGCCAGAGTTTTCAAGCCCTCATTGCCATTACAGGCCATCCTGTTCACCGCCCTTTTGTTGTCAAACTGCTCAACGCTTCATGATCAGGGCCGCCATCCGGCCTGTGCAACCGCCGCTGCCCCGATGGGAAAAAAACAGGTCCTGCCGGCAGATGGTGCAGATCCGGCTGATCAGGATCCGTTCCCGATATAGGCCGGCCTTCTGGAGCCATCTGGCATTGCCCTCCCAAAGATCGAAGGTCCACCGGCCGCGTGGCGATCCAGACTTCTGGCCTGTCGTTTGTCCAATATCCCTTCTCGGCCGCAGAACCTGCCACTCCGCCGGAAATACTGCCATGGACGCCTCAGCCACCTCATCCCCCACCTCATAGCAGCAGGGCCCTGCCGCCGGGGCCAGGGCAGCATGGCAATCTTCGGGACAGGTGCCAAACTGTTCAGCCATCACTGCCACAGTCTTGCCGGCGATTCCCGCCACCGTCCCGCGCCAGCCGGCGTGGGCCAGTCCAATGGCGCCGTGCACCGGGTCATATAGGTATACCGCCAGGCAATCCGCAAACAGCCCGAACAGGGGAACACCAGGTAGGGCAGTCACCTGGGCATCCGCCTCGATGACCGGGGCAGCGATGCACCGGTCATCATCGACGAC
>JBEKKU010000148.1:0-5393 GCA_050010575.1 Thermacetogeniaceae bacterium
GAAGATCAGCCGATAATTTTTCAGACCGCTGGCCCCGGCCAGCCGTGCAGCGATCTCCTGGCAATCCTCCCGCTTCCGCCCATGCACCATGGTGAACAGGTTATAGGGCCAATCGGGCGGGTATGCCGGGCGCTGGTAGCAATGGGTGACCTCCTGAAAACCGGCCATGATCTCGCCTACCTCATCGATCCGGTCCTCCGGTACTTCCCAGACGATCATGGCATTGGCCACGTAGCCCAGGTCCTGATGGCGCACCATCACTCCGAGGCGGCGGATGATCCCCCGGCTGAGAAAATCCGCGATCGCTGCCAGCAGTTCCTCCTCGCTCATCTGCAGCTGGCTGGCCATAACCTGATAGGGCCGGCTGACCAGGGGAACGCCCTCCTGTAGAACCCGGACAATCTCCCTGTCTCTCTCGCTGAGCACTTTGAACCTCCTATACCCCAGATGCCATCGTTAGCTCCATCAATTACCGCACTGGTATAAATATCTTCACAGCAAATTCTTTAGACTTGATTTTCTGCCTGTCAGACTATACTTCTAGTTTTTGTTTTATCTGACCTCTGACTTCTGGCATCCGACCTCTGATGCGATCTCCTCGTCGGTCAGGTAACAGGCCGGGTCCTCGGCCCAGAAATCATCAAAGACCGCCTCGGCCCGGCTGCGGAAATTGCCGTTGCAGAGTTCCAGCCAGCGGCAACGAGCGCAGCGCCCCTTTAACAGAGACTGCCGGTTTTTGAGCCCTGTCAACACGGGCAGGCTAGAATCGGTCCAGATATCGCCGAACCTGCGCTCCCGCACGTTGCCGAAGCTGTGGTTGAGGGTAAACTGGTCCGGGTGTACATTACCCTCCCAGTCCACTGCCGCGATGGCGATCCCGGAGCGGTTGCCGCGGTTCATCTTGAGCAGTTCATAGACCCGCCGGGCGCCTTCCGGGTCCCGGTCAAGCAGCTTCAGATAGAGGTAGACACCGTCCGCGTGGTTGTCCACCGTGAGGATCTCCTTGGTGATCCCCCGGTGATGAAAATCCAGGGTGCGCTCCATGATCAGATCGAGGGCCTGGCGGGATTGGCTGTGCGTGAGGTCCTCATCCAGCATCGCCTTGCCCCGTCCGCTGTAGGCCAGGTGATAGAAACAGGCCCGGGGAATGTTCTCCCGTTCTAATAGGTCGAAGATGGCTGAAAGTTGATCGTAATTACAGCGGCTGATGGTAAAGCGCAGGCCAACCCGCACACCGGCCTCCAGGCAATAGCGAATTCCCGCCAGTGCTGCCTCAAAAGCCCCGGCCTGGCCGCGAAAGCGGTCGTTGACCAGCCCGATGCCGTCCAGACTGACACCCACGTAGCCCACCCCTATAGAACGGAGTCGGCGGGCCACCTCGGGGGTGATCAGGGTGCCATTGGTGGAGATGGTTGACCGGAGTCCAAGACCAGCAGCATAGCCGGCCAGTTCAAAGAAATCCGGGCGCATCAACGGTTCGCCGCCGGAGAACAGGATCACCGGCACCTTGAAAGCAGCCAGATCGTTGATCAGCCTTTTCCCCTCGTCCGTATTCAGTTCCCGGGGATGCCGGCCCTGGCTGGCGCTGGCATAGCAGTGCACACAGCGCAGGTTGCAGACCCTGGTGGAGTTCCAGACCACCACCGGGCCGCGGCCGGCCACCGTCCCGTGCAACTGCTCCCCCGCGGTCCGGCTGTAACGCAGGGAGTCGCCATAGTTCTCGGTTTCACAGAGCAGCTTGCTGATGCTGATCACGGGCATCATCCTCAACTAAATAGTACGGCAGGCCCGACCATCCGATTTCGTCGGGTCTGCCGGTCAGTTCTGGTCACAGCTACTATTTTAACTGATCCGGCAGGCAAATGCGATACACTGCCCGATCTCCTATTCCTTTCAGGTGGTAGTTCCGATAGGAATTTCCATGGAGATGCCCCGGTCCTCCCATGCTTCCCATGGAAGCATAAAGAAAACATCCTCCTGCTTCCCCTACTTTCTGGCACGACCGATCAGTCCGGCAACTTTTGTTTCAGGGTGATTACCGGGGCAAACAGGTCACCCAACGCCTGCCAGCGCCGGACCACCTGATCCGCTTCGAAGGACAGCAGTTGGGGGTCTCTGTTGGCGATGGCGGCTTCCACCTCCGGCCACTGTACCGGTGTGGACACGGTGGGACGCTCCTTGGCCCGCAGGGAGTAGACGCAGACCGTGGTCTTGTGATGGTCGTTCTGGCTCCAGTCGACCAGAACCTTGCCTTGGCGCAGGCTTTTGGTCATCTTGGAGACCACTAGGTCAGGATGCTGCTCCTCCAGCAGCAGGGCCTGAGCGCGGGCAAAGCTCTTGGTCTGGTCGTAGGTGACCGGCGTGTTCAGGGGTACGTAAACTTGCAGCCCCTTGGACCCGGAGGTTTTGGGGAAACTTTGGAGATCCTGGCTGGCAAATGCCTGGTGCAGCCATAGGGCCACCTGGGCGCACTCGATGATGGAGGCCGGCGGGCCGGGATCCAGGTCAAAGACCACCATTGAGGGCGTGGCTGGATCCCCTCCCAGCGAGAGCGAGGTGTGCAGTTCGATGGCCGCGGTATTGATCACCCAAACCAGTGAGGGCAGGTCGTTGACCAGGCAGAAGTGGACGTTCCGCTCGTTGGACTCACTGTAAACCGGAGCGGTATCCAGCCAGGACGGGCGATATTCCGGGCACTCCTTCTGATAAAAATATTCACCCTCCACGCCGCCGGGATAGCGCTTCAGGGTGACGGGGCGCCCTGCCAGGTGCGGCAGAAGAGCCGGAGCGATCTGGACGTAGTAGTCGATTACCTGGGCCTTGGTAAAACCGCTGGCCGGGTAAAAAACCTTGTCCAGATTAGAGAGTTGCAACTGCTTGCCGTCAACATCGATCGTGGTTGTGGGTGTTCTACCGGGCACGGGCCTGCTTCGCCCCCTCCCTGGCCGGCGCCTTCTTATTGACGGCGGCCAGGGATGCTTCCAGCGCCGCCATCAGATCGATCACCTTACCGGATTCCTCGGCTGGTGGTTGGATCACCACTGTCTCTCCCTCGGCCTTGCGGTTGATCATCTCCATCACCCGCTCCCGGAAGTCGTCATGATACTTTCCGGGATCGAACTCCACCGCCAGAGTGGCGATGAGTTGCTCTGCCATCTCCAGTTCCCGCGGCACCGGGCTGGCATCCACCGGGGGTAGGTCTTCCAGTTGCTCCTGGGACACCATCTCATCCGCAAAATACATGGTGGACAGGCCCAAAGCATTCCCAACCGGACGGATCACCGACAGGTGCTGCTTATTGTGCAGTACAAACCTGGCGACAGCCACTTTGCCAGTCTTTTGCATGGCCAGCAGCAGCAGTGAGTAAGCCTTGGCCGCGCCTTTATCCGGCACCAGGTAGTAGGACTTGGCAAAGTAGACCGGGTCGATCTGGGAGATACTGACAAAATCCTCGATCTCGATCTTGCGGGTATTCTCCGGGGACAGGGCTTCCATCTCTTCATCCGCGATCACCACATGGCGCCCCGGAGAAACCTCGTAGCCCCGGACGATCTCCTCGGGGGGCACTTCGGCCCCGTCGGAGGCGCAGACGTTCTTCAGGCGGATGCGGCAACCGTCAGATTTGCGCAGCTGGTGAAAGCGGATCGCCTTGACCTTGATAGAGTTGTACAGCTTGACCGGAACATTTACCAGACCCAGGCTGATAGTACCGCTCCAGATATGCCTTGGCATACCGACTCGACCTCCCGCCACCTTCGGTGGGCGCTATGCTTCCCGGACAACCTCCCGGGGATTCTTATCAGACCGCAGTCCCTTGAAGGACGGATGGCGCAAGGTGCCGTGGGGCGTCCACTGGGTGAACTCCACCTCGCAGACCAGGCGGGGCTCCACGAATACCGCGCCCGCCAAGGCGGGCACTCGACCCGCCCAGGTATCCTCCGGGTGGTTCGGGTGCAATGCGGGGGCCTGCTGGAAGGGGCTAGTTGCCTGGCGCAGGGGTGGCAGCAATCGTTCCAACTGCTCCAGCGCCAGATCGGTGAAGCCCGTCCCCACTTTGCCAGCATAAATCAGCTGCTGTTCCTGGCTGCCGGTTAAAGCCTGCTCCGGTGCCGGTTTATAGTAGCCGACCATCAGCGCCCCGATCCCTTTGGGCAGGGCACCGCTCTTGCCAGGACGGCCACCAGGAAGCCAGCCGCCGATCACCAGTTCCTGGCGCAACTGGTTCTTGATCTTCAGCCAGGCCCCAGTACGCTTGCCGGGTTGATAGGGGCTGTCCAGACGCTTGGCCACCACACCCTCCAAGCCCAACCTGCGGCTGATCGCCTGCACCGCGGGACCGTTTCCGGGGGTATAACCGGGGATCTGCCAGGCCTTGCCCGGTATCTCCAGTCCTTTTAAGGCATCCTTACGCCTGGCATAAGACTGGTCCATCAGATTGACCCCGTCAAGATAGAGCAGGTCGAAGACCATATAGATTACGGGGATCGTCCCCATTAATTGCCTGACTTTCTGATCCGAAACAACACCCATGCGGTTTTGCAGCCTGGTAAAGGATGGTCTGCCATCCTCTCCCAGGGCGACGATCTCCCCGTCCACAATCAACTGCCCAATACCCGGCGTATCCGGCAGAGGCAGCACCTCCGGGTACTGCCTGGTGAGATCCAACAGGTTGCGGCTGAGCAGGCGAGCCTGGCCGCTGGCTAGATAGAGAATCGCCCTGATGCCGTCCCATTTCATCTCAAAGCCGTACTCACCGTCATTGACCGGCAACCGGCCGGGCTTGGCCAGCATGGGGACTATCTTCTGGGGCATCGGCGCCTTCGCCATTCCCAACCACTCCGAATTTCATGCTCCGCACCCTTAGTATGGGAACAATAGCCGAGATATTATACTGCCAGGTAGATTTCAGGCCCTCAATGCCACCAGGCCCCGGATCTAACATCCGGGGCCTGGCAAGACGTGTGCCCGTGTTATGCTAAACTCTCTTCTCGGCAACAGAGGTGATCTTCACCCCTCCCCGGGGTTTTTGCGCCACGGTCACCCGGCACCAGAAAGGCCGGCAGGCTGTAAACACGTCTGCGGCGATCCGATCGGCCAGGGCCTCGCAGAAGATGCCCTCCTCCCGGAAACTCCACAGGTACAGCTTGAGGCTCTTGCTCTCGATGCACAGGTCCCTCGGGGCGTACTCGATGATCGCCGTGCCCCAGTCTGGCTGGCCTGTGACCGGGCACAGGCTGGTGACCTCGTCACTCTCCAAGACCACTCTGGTCACTCCGGCAGGCTTGGAAAAGGTCTCCAGTTTCCGCCTGGGCTCCCGGACCGGCTTGCCCAGGGCTTCAAATTCCGGCATTGACTATACCTCCAAACGAAATGGATTGTATTTCACGCCCCAG
>JBEKKU010000149.1:0-5354 GCA_050010575.1 Thermacetogeniaceae bacterium
CCGGGTGGCAATGCAGCGTTCACCCAACTGGGCCCGGAACTTCACCGGCATGATCAGGCGTCCTTTGGCATCAAAACTGTGCTGGTGCTCTCCGATAAACATTTGCTCTCCACTCTAATCAAATATACTACCACTTTCCACCACTTTGTCCCACATTAATAATTATTCTGCTCCCCTTTTGCAGATCCTTTAACCAAAGGTCCTAATTTAATAGAACGGGAGTCCTAAAAAAAATTCCACCAATTTTCTTGGTGGGTTAAAAATAAAGCGGGGGGGATCGGATCGTTAGGTTCTCCGAAATGATTCTCTGATACCAGGCGCGGTGTAAAATAAAATCGCCAGGCTATGTGCCACAAAACTGGTCAACAAGAAATAGAGCAGGTTCCAGTTAAAGAAGATTACATAGCGCATGATCAATGCAAAATATGCCAGTACTGTAGTCGCCAGGCTAAAGCCCATCAAATAAAAACCCTTTTCGGCGCTGCCGCCCGGCAGATGGTCCCAGTAGTGGAAAAAAAGGATCATCTCAGCCCAATAAGATAGCAGCAGAAATACGGGGATTCCCACCATCGAGACCAACGTTGCCGGAAAGCGCCATAGGCCAAGCACCGGCACCCCGATGAGATTGATGATCAGGGCCGAGACGGTACCGCCAAGAAAGCTCGGCAACAACAGGCTGAACAACCGGTCCCGGGGTACTACCAGCAGCACTATAGCCCAGGCAACGATAAATAATAGCAGCCATCCTAGATTACTCGTCATTCCCCACATTCACCCCTGATAAACTGATTCCTGTTAAACTTTTTCAAGTATACCCATTATTTATCTTGTTTATTAGTTTTGCCCCTGAAAACCTGCCTGTTATTTTTTCTTCGGTAAATGATCTAAAAAGCCAGGAGCGTGTCACTCCTGGCCTGTCTTCCGTGATGTCTAAACCGGTTTGATCAATGGATGGCCAGCCGGTTCAACTGGTGGAGGAGGTCATCCAGGTCGATCTCATGGGCCTCCGCCGCAGCCTCGATGCTTTCGCCCCTTGCCGTCGGGCAATCAAGGCAATCCATCCCCAGGGAGAGAAAGACGGTTGCCGTCTGGGGACTTCTCACCAGTACTTCTGCGATAGTCATTTCTTTGGTGATCATACCGCTCCCTCCCATTTTTCTCAATCTTAACACGTTTCCCCTGCCAGATCAACGACGCTCAAAGCTGCAGGCGAACAGGCCGTCCCATGACGCGGCCAGGGAAGCGGTCAATTCGTAAGCGCGTTCCGCCTCGGATTCAGACAGCATTCCGGTACCGCAAGCCGGCGTCACCAGGGACTGGGACTGCACCAGCCGGAGATCCACGGCTTTTCTCTCCAGTTTCTGTAGCAGCTGTCGTGTCCGGGCCTGCAGGGATTCCAGATTCTCTTCGGCTAGGGCCTTTCCACCGGAATGTATGGTCGGGATCATGCCCCAGGCGATAACCCCGGAGCGCTCCAGAAACGACCGGATCTGCTCCGGAAACAGGATGAAGCCGGAGGCATACTGGTAGGCGTCGAAGCTGATGACGTCCATTTCGGTTTCCAGCAGCAGCGACCAGTCCAGTTCGGCGCAGGTGTGCACCCCGGCCAGGCCTCCGACAGAGCGCACGAAAGATGCAAATTCATTTAATTCGGCAATGACCTCTCCCCGGTCGACTCCGATCCGGTCGCTCATGCCACAGCTGTTGATCACCGGGTCATCCATGAAGATCAGCACCGGCAGGCCAAACCTTCCCAGGAGGCGGGCCTGCCAGGCCGCCTGAAGGCTGAGCTGCTTCAGCAGCACATCCCGCAACTGCGGGTCGTAGTAGGCAGGGCACCCTTGGGGGTCCGTGACCTGAAACCCCGCCGACAGGAGCCCCACTATCTGCCCCTTTAAGAAGCGCGCCCCACCGGTCCCCTGCTTCTCAAGTTCATTGTAGAACCGGTACCAACCATCGGCGGCGCCAGCCGGGAAAGCAAACCTGTCTAAGGCCGCATCGTAGCCTGCGCTGGCCTGGAGGTAGATATCGTAGAAGGCGGCCAGCCTATCCGGCCACTCCGGGTCATCACAGGTAAAAGAGGCGCATGTTTCCCGCTCGACCCTCAACAGGCCGAGATCCAGCAGCAACTGCAGGAACTGGTGCGTAAAGTACTCCCGCTTGTTGGCCATGGGAAGCTGCGGCCAGTGAGGAACAGCGGGAAAATATTTTTTAACCAGGGACACTGCCGTGGCCGCATCCAGATGCGGTAGGCTGCCGATACCAGTTGGCAATCCGCCCGGACTGATGGGCATGTCTGTCGCCTCCTTAAGCAGGGCCCGAATGTAGGCGCCTGCTACAAGCTGTAAACCTCTTCTCCGCTGAGCACCCTGATCCCTTTCTGGGCGATCAACCGCTCTGCTATCTGAGAGTTCTCCACCCTGAACACCGCCAGGGCATCCTTGGAAACCTTGGCGCTGAAGGCATACATATATTCGATGTTCACGCCTGCATCCTGCATCAGCTCCAGGACGCCGGCCAGGCCACCGGGATGGTCCGGTATCTC
Organism: Thermacetogeniaceae bacterium; assembly: GCA_050010575.1. GTDB lineage: Bacteria > Bacillota > DSM-12270 > Thermacetogeniales > Thermacetogeniaceae > Palsa-1188. The sequence goes on from JBEKKU010000149.1 coordinate 2,546, forward strand.
CACGGCCAGCACATCGGTCATGCTTACGGCAAAACCCGCTTCCTGCAACGTTTTGAAGGTCTCATCCGGCCGGTTGACGATCAGCCTTAATACACCGAAGTCCGTGGTATCGGCAATGGAGAAGGCCCGGATGTTGATCCCCTGATCGCCAATCGCCCTGGTCACACTTGACAGACGACCGCACTTGTTCTCCAGAAAAATTGAGATCTGCTTGATCGGCATAGCCTTACCCCTCCTATCAAAGTTGGCGGCGGTCAATGACCCGCTTGGCCTTGCCTTCACTGCGCTCTATAGTCTTGGGCTCAACCAGCTTTACCCGGACATTGATGCCCAGCACATCTTCAATCTGGCGCTGGATCTGCCGCTCGAGAGTTTCCAGCATTCTTATTTCATCGGAGAAGAACTGTCCGGAAACCTCCACCTGCACCTCCAGTGCATCCAACTGCCCCCGGCGCTCCACGATGATCTGATATTGGGGTTCGGTGTGAGCGATCCTGAGCAGCACCTCTTCGATCTGGGACGGGAAGACGTTGACACCCCGGATCACCAGCATGTCGTCAGTGCGCCCGACAAACCGGCCGATCTTCCGGTGGGTGCGACCGCAGGGGCAGGGCTCCGGAATGATCGTGGTGATATCCCTGGTGCGGTAGCGGATCAGGGGCATGCCCTGCTTGGTCAGGGTGGTAACTACCAGTTCACCGTAGCTCCCGTCCGGCAATTGCTCCCCGGTCTCCGGATCGATCACCTCGGGCAGGAAGTGGTCCTCCCAGACGTGCAACCCCTGCTTCTCCGGGCACTCCACCGCCACACCGGGGCCGATGATCTCAGTCAGGCCGTACACATCCAGGGCCATGATCCCCAGCCGGGCTTCCAACTGGCTCCGCATGTTCTGCGACCAGGGCTCGGCCCCGAAGAGCCCGCCCTTCAGCTTGAGGTCGCTCTTGGAGAGACCTGCCTCGTCCATCACCTCGGCCAGGTGCATGGCATAGGATGGAGTACAGGCCAGAATGGTACTGCCAAAGTCCTTCAAAAGCATGATCTGACGTTTGGTGTGGCCGCCCGAAGCCGGAATCACCGAGGCGCCGATCAGTTCGGCGCCGCAGTGGGCGCCGAGACCTCCGGTGAACAGGCCGTAGCCGTAAGCGACATGAATTACGGAATTCTTGGTGGCGCCGCAGCAGGTGAGAGAGCGGGCCATCACCTCCGCCCAGACTCCCAGGTCATACCTGGTGTAGCCATCCACCACCGGCTTTCCGGTGGTACCCGAAGAGGCGTGCACCCTGACGATCTCGCTCAGCGGTACCGCAAACAGCCCGTAGGGATAGTTGTCCCGCAGGTCGTCCTTGGTGGTGAAGGGCAGCCTAGGCAGGCCCTTCAGGGACTTCACGGCGTCTGGTCCCAGGCCGCGCTCCTGTAAAGCCCGACGGTAGAAGGGCACTTCGTAAAAGACCCGGTTTACCGTTTCCCGGAGCCGTTCCTCCTGGAGGGCCTGCAGCTCTTCACGCGGCATGCATTCGTACTTCTCGTTCCAGATTAGACTCAATTTACCTCGCCCCTTATGATCGTTTTTATTTGCCGCTATGCTGGCCGCGATTCCCGTAGGGAAGAGGGATAAACTGCACTGACGGCCGGCGTTGCCCCTGTTGGGGGTACAGTTCCATCAGCTCGTAGACCTCCATAGGCAACTGGTCGCAGACGGTGGATACCCCGATCTCCTTCAGGATACCGCAGGTGATCGGGTAATCGTGGGTCCAACGGCCTTCCGTAAACACCCTGGCGACGCGTTCAGCCTCTTCTTCACTGTAGTGGTCTGCCAAGAGTGACCGCAGGGTGGCATTCACCTGAAGGAGAGCCTTCTGGGCGATATCACCGAGGATCAGCGTCTCGTCGTTGATCCGGTTCTTATTCTTCTGTTCGATCACCTTCAGAATGGATACCGCCGGGTAGTTCCCGATCTGGGGGTCTACCGGGCCCAAGACCGCGTTCGCGTCCATGTAGATCTCGTCTGCGGCCAGGGCCAGCATGGTCCCGCCAGACATGGCGTAGTGCGGCACAAATACCGTGACCCGGGCGGGATGGTTACGCAGGGCCAGAGCGATCTGCTCGGCAGCCAGCACCAGGCCCCCGGGCGTGTGTAAGATCAGGTCGATCGGCATATCATCAGGGGTGAGGCGAATCGCCCGTAGGATCTGCTCGGAGTCTTCAATATCGATGTACCTTCCCAGGGGGATGCCCAGCAGGCTGACGGATTCCTGCCGGTGGATCAGGCTGATGACTCGTGAGCCGCGGGTGGCTTCGATCTTTCTGAATAATCTCGTTCTGGCGATACTTAACTGTTGTTGCTTGAGGACCGGTAGCAGACTGATAAGAATTAGAAATACCCAGAAAAAATCAAATAGTGACATCAGTTCCCACCTTTTGCTTGAATTATAGAGCGTCCCATATTATACCATTAGCGGAAGCTACAAAGATACCCCACGGTTGCCGTGCCATTCGGGTGTTTTCGAACCTCGGCTCACAACGGCGGTACCCGCCTGACTGCTTTTTGGATCCCCATCAAGGGCATGCAAGCTGCAGCCAGAGCCCAAGCTCCTAAGTTTTGGTGTTGGCTCAAAACTCCCGGATAAACACGTACATCGTAGGGTATTTTTACTGCCACTATCGTAGCACAATATCCCCTAGCTTTCAAGAAAGCGCGATCACTCAGCTAAAATCTAACCCAAGGGGATCCGGATCACTCACATCGAAATCTTACCGAGGGGATGTGTCTTGGGTATGTCGATGTCGAGCCGTCGGGAGTACTTGGGTA
>JBEKKU010000150.1:0-5180 GCA_050010575.1 Thermacetogeniaceae bacterium
AGGAAACAAAAACGGTTGATTCAGTGAGTAATCCTTAAACTTTTTCATCATACTTAATGAATTCGACGGATTACAAGAATATCCTGCCTTATATGCAAATATTTATGATATCTTATCTATATTGTTTGTGTTTCTCACACAGGCTGCTAGGATCTCGCACATCTTCCCCACCCGAAAATCGGTGCGGAGCTTATAGATCACTCTGAATTTTTCTTCGTGTCTCTGGAAAAGATGTGCGTCACTTTTTATACGTAAATAGACTCCGGCTTAAAGGTACTATGCTGGTTCTGCATTTGTTTCAGCATTCGGCTCCTGTGTCTCTGGAGGAGTAACAGCATATCCGCACGGAGCAGCTTCTTGATCATCAGATTGATGTGCGGCGGCTTCTGGGTAAAATAATCAGCTCCAAGCTCATTGTAGGGCTTAAGATCCTTCAAAATGTTGTAGGAGATGACCAGCAGCAGATGCCCGATGGCCAGGATCGCTTTCTTCTCGCCTATTCTCTTGACAAGACGCCAGTATCTGCTTGATATACGAGTCTGCCGGCATCTCGACGATGCCCAGGCGCTCTCACAAAGTATCGCCCGCAGCGCCTTGTTGCCATGAATTGCTTTGGCTCTACCCTTCTTGCCGGCACTCTCCTTATTGCCCGGACAGATTCCGGCCCAGGAGGCACAGTGCCTGGCGGAAGGAAAACGGACATGTCAACACCGAAGATGGAGAACCTGTGAAGCTGTAAAACGACCTGGTCAGGTCATAAATAAACTTAAAATCAACTACCTTGGCGACCTGCCTTAAGAAGTGATCCTGAGGAACTTTATCATCTAAATTGAACAAGTAAAAAAGTTTGTTTTCGCCACTTTTTCTCCCCATCATTCCCGAAATCACCACCTAATCCAGTATACCTTATAATCCTAGATCAGGAGGCAATTTCCTTCTTTTAGTTTGGCAACAGCTCCGTTGACGATCTCACTTGGTCAGACAACACGATAATCCGAATAGCCGAAAAATATTGCTGCCCAGTTGACGCAAAGTAAAACCGCCCTCGGGTGAGAGCGGTTCCGGTGTTGCTTAAATGTTGCCTGAAATAATGAATGGGCTTGCATCCGCCTTGATTTAGCGGATACCTGTAGGTACGAACATATCAATGATACCTACGATCAGGGCGGCGATCACCGCGCCCAGCACTGTGATGGTCAGGCCCGGAATCAGGAACTGGATCACGTAGAAGATGATCGCGGAGACGACGAACCCGACAGCGCCGCGGGAATAGGGCGAGATGTTGCTGCCGAACAGCGCCTCCAGGGCGTAGCCGATCACTGTGATCAGGATGGCGGCCAGCAGGGCGTAACCGAAGCCCAGCCTGGAAAAGCCCGGCGTGACGTAGCTCACCACCATGATCACGATTGCCGCCACCACAAAACGTATGATGTGGGCCAGCCAACCGTCGCTCATCAGGCGGTTCATGGAGCCGCTATTGCCGCGGTTTTGACTGTCGCGGTTGTGTTCTTCATCCATCATGTTTCACCCCCTTTTCGGTCAGACTGCCGCCGGCCCCGGGATAATATTGGGCTGGCGTTGCTTATAGTGTAACCAAATATAGGGGGTTTCATGCACGGAAGGGATATTCAGGAAGGCTGTTACGGTTGAATGTTATGGTTGAAGCGGTTCATGGCCGCTTCCAGGCCGAGAGTGACCCAGGCCTGGGCTGCAGCGGCCGCCTGGTCGAGCAGGTCGTCCAACTGCGGGCGCAGGTCCCAGGGAACCAGGCCGAGCACGTAAGCGGCGGGGTCGTCACCCTCCGGGGGGCGTCCAATGCCGATCCGCAGCCGGGCAAAATCCTGGCTGCCCAGGTGGTCGATGATCGACTGCACCCCCTTATGGCCGCCGGCGCTGCCCGCCCCCCGGAGGCGCAGGGAGCCGAAGGCCAGGTCCAGGTCGTCGTGGACTACCAGTAGATCGGCGGGGGCCAGATTGAAGCGGCGCAGCAATGGCCGCACCGCCTGTCCGCTCAGGTTCATGAAGGTCAGCGGCTGCACCAGTGCCACCGGCGTGCCTTCTATATCAACAGTGCAGGAGCGCCCCACACCCCGCTGCGTGGTCCAGGCTGCCGTTTTGATGCCCTTGGCGGCGGCGATCCGGGCCGCCACCTGGTAGCCCACGTTGTGGCGGGTGTTGGCATAGCTCGGCCCGGGATTCCCCAGGCCGCAGATCATCTTCTGGACCGGCTGCTCTGGGCCGCGGGCAAACATGCCCCGCAACCGCCCCAGCATCTATTCCGCTCCCTCAGCAGGTCCGGCAGCAGCCTCTTCCTCGGCCTCAACCGCCGGCGCCTCTTCCTTGGCCGGAGGCACCACCATGACGATGACGCTGTCTGGGTCGGTGACAATGGTCACCTCGGGCGGAACGGTCAATTCGCCTACGGTCAACTGGTCGCCGATTTTCAAGGCGCTGATGTCGGCGGTGATCATATCCGGCAACTGGGTCGGCAGGCAGGAAACGGTGACCTCCCGCAGCATGTGCTGGAGGATGCCGCCATCCTTGGCCACCCCGGGCGCCTCGCCGATCAGGTGCAACTGGATCTCCGTCTCGATCGCTTCGGTCAGCGATACTTGAAGGAAATCGGCGTGCTGGATAGTCCGCCGGATGGGGTTGCGCTGCACCTCCCGGAGCATCACCGGGAAGGACTGGTTCTCCACTTGCAGGTTGATCAGCGTGCTGCCGCTGCTGTGCGCCGCCAGAATGCTGTGCAGCACCTTTTCCGGCACCTGGATCAGGATATTGCCGGCATCCTTGCCGTAGACTACTGCCGGCAGCAGCCCCTGGCGACGCAGGGCCTTGACGCTGCCCTTGTTGCCGCGGGGCCTGGTTTCGACGGTTAAAGCGATACTTTCCATACTTGATGCATCTCCTTAGTGTAAGCGTGCTTTTTGAGTGCCGTTTTTTCAGTCCGGGGCGTTAGTCCGGCTACGGCAGAGCCTGAAGCGAAGCCTCAGAGCGTGCCTTTCCTAGTTTATCCTGTTCTCGCTGTAAAATCAAGGCTAAACGCGGGGACGCAGTGCTGACGCATGAATCAATTATCTGGGTCATTCGGGATGGCCTCCATGGCGCCCAGCAGCACTATTGGGGATAGTGGATGGCACAAATAGCGCGCAAGGTAGTGTTTAGAAAGAAAAACGGTCTGCGACCCAGGTTTTTTAAATAGGTTGAACCAATGGCTTTAGGCGAGTTGCCCTCGCCTGAAATTACTGCTTGGTTTGTCTATTGTCCCCGCCTCCCTAGATCACCAGGCGAAGCTAGGCTGGTTTGTTGCACAAGGCTCTCAGCCTGGAGAGATCGAGCCAGTTGCCGGAGAGTGTCTGCCATAAAAAGCGTATGGCGCCGTTCATGCCGAGAGTCTGAACCGTATCCCATAAGGCCACGGTATGCAGGGTGAGAATGTTTAACAGGTGCGCCAGGCGCATCAGAGTATGCCAACCCTTAATAGCGTTCCAATCATATAAGAAGGCATGCTCGTAGCTATATCCCCGGGTTTTTTCGGTAAGGAAGGTTTCTTCGATGCCCCAGCGGTGCCGCGGCGTGATTGCAACGAGCCAGCACGTTTTTCTTCGTGATCAGGGAGCCAGAAACCCATGCCCAGGTAGACTTTAGGGGCTGTCCATCTTTCTCCCAGGTCTCGTTGCACACTGCGACGTGGATTGTAATGCGGTGGTGACGATGCCCGGCATCATCCCAGGCATCTATTTTCAATTTGCCGTTAGGCGCTTTCCAGGGCAGGTTTTCACAGAGCGTGGCCGCCAATTCCATTCTGCTCAGACGGCGGTAGCGTCGGACTATTTCTTTCATCAGCGCCAAGTCATCTTCGGTGAATTGCCGATCACCGATCCAAAAAGGTGGGTCCCATGAACGCATCGGAGTAGTCATCCTCCCTGTTCACAAATTCCCACCTTATTGTACATAACCCCCTACGTGGATCGGCGCTCCAACAACCTGAACGTCAGTAACGGATCTGTAGGAACGCCGCACCCGACCATGGACGCTGGCATGACCGCCACCTACTGGAGCGGCGCCAATCCTCCGGGGCTGCCTTCCTCAGAAACGAAGGAGCTATTTTCGGCGGCCCCGGGGATTATCGGCGTGGTCCTGCCCCAGGGCTACAACGACAACGTGGCCAGCGCATCTGACACTTCCACGCCGCCTTCGGGCGGAGGCTCCAACCCGCCTCCGGCAAGCGGCAACAACCTGGTGGCCACTACGCTTACAACCACCGCCTTGAATGAGTTGACGTTCACCTGGACCAGTAACATACCGGAGAGCGGCAATTGCAGCGTATGATTCTATATTCAATCGTCCGGCGGCTACCTCGCGGAATACGGAGGCATCCAGACCATTCACATCGCCGCCCTCAGCGGGGATACGGTTACAGGCACGGTGACCACCACTGCCGTGCCTTTCGGACCGAGTAGCGTTGTTTTCGCAGCAATGCCTGCTTTATAAAAATATAAGTATATGGTCCTAATATTTAGACAACATACGGTATAAAACGACATAAACGCTCATTTATTTGATGCCAAAGGCCTTATAAAGTCGAAATAGGCAGAATTAATAATGGTAAAAAATGCTTGGGAATAGAAGGGATACACTGAATAAAGCAGAAGAAAAAAGCTGATTATCAGGGAGGAAAAGGCATGCCGGGGGACTAATGAATGAAAAAGCGTGAAGAATGTTACAAAAGTCTTGGGATAGGGCCTCTTTCGAAGACTCGGACTGCTCAGCTCATTCACCGACCCGCTACCTCATTCTATGACTCTGCGGGGAACTTCTGCATCATCGACGCCAAATCCCAAAAGACAAGTTTTGGAGGCAACCCGGCTGCCGGCGTAACAGTCACCGGCCCGCTCGGCCATACATCCACTTATTACAGCAGCGCCAGCGGGCTTATGACTGGGTTTAAAGATCCGCTCGGCCATACCTGGTCATATGGTTATGACGGCAACTACAATCTGACTGATGTATGGGATCCGAACGGAGGGCGCACCAGCTACCAGTATGATGACAACGGCAACATGACGAAAAAGGAGATCAAAGTTGATTCCAATGCGAGCGACGACATCGTCCAGAATTACACCTACGACACCGTGGAATTATTCCGGATCCGGCAGTTACGGGAGTTCCACGGC
>JBEKKU010000151.1:0-5177 GCA_050010575.1 Thermacetogeniaceae bacterium
TATTCTTTGGCGGAGTGCAGCCGCTGGAAGGGTTCGAAGAGCTTGCCGGCATAGGTCATGTCAAAGCCGGCGCCGTTGTCGCGCACATAGTATGCCTGCCGGCCCTCATGTATAGTGATACCGAAGGAGATCTCTGTTGCTGCCTTTTTACTGGTGAACTTCCAGGCGTTGTCCAGGAGGTTTTGCAGCATTATGGATAGAAGATCCGGGTCGCCAATGACTGTGATCCCTTCCTGGATGTCAAAGCGTGCCTGGCGATCAGGCTGCTCCCTGATGAGGCCGGCCACGATCGCCTCGGCCATGGCGCTGAGATCGGTTTGCTCACGATTTATCGCTGCGCTGGTAACGCGCGAGAGGTCGAGCAGATCATTGATCAGGTGGGACATGTGCTGGCTTGATGCGGTTAGCCATTCCAGGTATTCGCTGCCCTGCCTGTCCAGGCGGTCTGCATAATCTTCCAGCAGGATCTGGCTGAAGTCGTGAATTCTTCTAAGAGGAGCACGCAGGTCGTGGGAGACTGAATTGATGAACGCTTCCAGCTCCTGATTGACAGCAAACAGGTCTGTCGTCCTCTCGGCGACCAGTTCCTCAAGGCGTTCGCGGTGTCTTTCCAGCTCCTCTTCGGTACGCTTGCGCTCGGTAATATCACGGATGGACTCGATCGCCCCGATGATATTCCCTTCATCGTCAACGAGGGGGGAGGCTGTGCCCCATAACCAGGCCCCTCTTCCCTGATATGTGAAGGGCACATAAGCTTCTGCATAGATTGTAGCGTTAGTCTTCTCCATATATTCGTACTTGAGGGCTATGCTGCTGTCCTCCATGAGGACCAGATCGATCAGGATGGGCCGGGGTTCTCCATAGAAGGGCACGGCATATGCATAATCGCCCTGGCCAATGATGTTCTCCTTGCCAACCCCCGTCATCTCTTCAACGGCTTTATTCCAAGCGATAACCTTGCGGTCCCTGTCGATCACAAAAGTTGCATCGGGGAGAAACTCGATGATCTGCGCCAGCTGCTGATGGGCGGACCGAAGCTCCTCTTCCGCCAGCTTGCGATCGGTGCTGTCGCTGAACATCCCGATCACGCCCGCGTAGCTGCCATCATCCTTAACAATGGGAGTACAGTTAGCGATCACCCATAAGTCCGTTCCATCTCTGCGCTGGAACTTGTACTCATTCTGCTCTCTAATTCCCTGTCTGCGGAAGGACAGCTTCTCCGCTATGACTTTGCGCCATTCCTCATCAACGAATAAGTAAGCAGGCTTTCCCATCATTTCATCAATAGGGTAACCGATCATCTCGGCCATCTTCTGATTGACAAAGGTAGTCTTATTTTCCTCGTCCAGATTCCAGATGCCCTCATTGGCAGTTTCCACGATCAGGCGATTGCGTTCAAGGCTTTCCCGTAGGGCTTGCTCGTTCTGCCTGTGCTCCCGCCTGGCCTGGGTATCGCGCAGCTCCCTCTCGACAGCGGGAATGAGCCTGGCCCGGTTGCTCTTCAGTATGTAGTCGTGGGCGCCAGCTTTCATGGCTTCCACTGCAACATCCTCGCCGATCTGACCGGTAATGAGGATGAAGGAAACGTCGGGGTCTTTTTCTTGCAACAGCTTCAGGGCGCCCAGGCCGCTAAAGCGCGGCAGCGAGTAATCCGAGATCACGAGATCCCATGACTGCCGATTGAGGGCGTCGACCATTGCCTCAGGCGTTTCCACTATTTCGTAGGCCGGGTCATGGCCTCCGCGCTGCAATGTTTTAATCAACAGGGCCGCATCATCTTCTGAATCCTCTACGATCAAAACCTTAATAGGCTTGCCCATTCTGATACCCCCATGCTGTCAATAATTCGTAAAATCGTACATTTCGATATTATTCTACTTTTTATTCTTCAGCCCTGATGGGCACGCTGTTAAAGGGCAAAATGGCTCTGATAGAAAAACAACATTAGACGTCGACATCCTCGAGGCTGAAGATCTCGCAGCAGCGGGGAAGGGCATTGAGAAAGAAGCGGCCGTACCACTTGGTCCGGAGCCGGAGATCCAGGATGGCCACCAGACCCCGGTCATGCTGGGTCCGGATCAGCCGGCCGAAACCCTGTTTCAAACGCAATACCGCCTCCGGCAGGGTGTAGCTCATGAAGGCATTCCGGCCGGATTTTTCGATCGCCCTGACCATCGCCTCGGTGACCGGGTCATCCGGCACGGCAAAGGGCAGCTTGACCAGGATCACGCAGGCCAGGGCTTCTCCTTTAACGTCAACTCCCTCCCAGAACGAGGAGGTGGCAAACAATACCGAGTGCAGGTCCTGCCGGAACTCCTCCAGCAGCTTCTGCCTGGGCAGGTCGCCCTGGCGGAGCACCCTCCAGGGCAGCCGGCCGGCCAGCAGATCGTAGACCTCATTCATTCCCCGGTAGGACGTGAACAACACGAAGGCGCGCCCGTCGGTGGACCTCAGAATGGACTCCACCACCGGCGCCACCAGCGTGTAAAAATCCGGCTGCCGCGGGTCTGGCAGGTCCGGGGGCATGTAGAACAGGCATTGCCGGGCAAAATTGAAGGGGGACGGCAGGGAGGCCTCCAGGGCCGAAGCGCAGCCCACGGCGTTTTTTAAATAATCAAAGCTGCCGCCAACGCTGAGGGTGGCCGAGGTCATGACCACGCTGGCGATCTCCTCGTTCTCGAACAGGGACTGGGCCAGTTGGCCGGAGACGTCCAGGTGGGTGGCATGCAGGGTTACTAGTTGACGGCGGCTGGAATGGACCAGTTCCACCCAGAACACCTTGTTGTCGTCGTCAGCCTCCAGGATCTCCTGCAAGTCGCTGGCGTAGCGGTCCAGGCAGCCCAGCAAGGCCTCCTCCCGCTCTCCCAGCAGATCCGCGGCAAAGCTGGTCTTGACCCGGGCAACCGCCTGCAGCAGGTCCTCTCCCAACGATCGCAGCCGGTCGCTATTCGGCAGCAGAAACCGTCCGGACTCTCCGCGGCCAGTCCTGATGTCACCGGCATGCAGGCCGCCGGGGCCAAACTCGGCCACTGCGGCGAAGAACTCGTTATTGAGACCCAGGGCAGCGTTCAGCGCATCCAGGTTGCATCCGTCCAGCCGCCGGACCTGGAACAGCAGCACCGGCAGCCGCATGCTGGAGACCATGGTGCTCATGCTCTGACGGGCGACGTCCTCCACGTGGTGCGCCTCGTCCAGCACCACCACCTGGTAGCCAGGCAGCAGGCCGGCCCGGCCGCCACTGCCGGTACGCACGTTCAGATCGGTGAAGAACAGGGCGTGATTGCAGATGATCAGCCCGGCGTCCTGCAGCTTCGCCCGTGCCCTGACAAAAAAGCAGTCCCGGCAGAAGAAGCACTTCCTGCCGGCGCAGCTATCGTCCGGATTGATGCGGCCCCAGAGTTCCCCCGGGGCAAAATCCAGCTCCGAGCGGTCGCCGGTCTCCGTGTGCTCCGCCCAGTCCAGCAACCGGCGGAACTGGTCAGCCTCGAACAGGGACGGGGATTGCATCTCCTCGCGCCAGCGCTGCAGGCAGAGGTAGTTCCCCTTGCCCTTGGCCAGCATCGCCCGGAAGCCGACGCCCAGGGCCTGCTCCAGGAAGGGGATATCCTTGTGCAGGAGCTGCTCCTGCAGGGCGATGGTGCCGGTGCTGACCACCGCCCGGCCACTGCCCAGATTGAGGGCGAGGGGAACCAGGTAGGCAAAACTCTTGCCGGTACCGGTACCCGCCTCCACCAGGGCGTGCCGCTCCTGCTGCAGGGCGCGCTCCACCAGGAGAGCCATCTCGATCTGCTGCTCCCGTACCTCATAATCGGGTATGTGCTCCGGGAGCACCTCCCGGAACATCTGCTCAACGGATGTTAAGTGCAGTCACCGTCCAATAAATCAGCAATGATCGTTCCCTATAATCAGATTCTGGCAACGGGATAGTTATTCCTGCCGCTGGCAACCACAGATCGGCATCAAGCATTTTAAATATTGATGTGCAAAACTTGATCGTATTTTTCAGCGCATAGCAGCAGAAAATCTTTAAACAGCGCGATAATACTACTAGCTAGATCGATTTTCCGGGCGAGGAAGAATGTGGCGCAGATAATCCCAGAGCAGATCCTGAAACAATATTACGGGTACCTTTCCTTCAAGGAAGGCCAACGGCAAATTATCGAGAGCATTTTAAAGGGGTCAGATACCCTCGGAATCATGCCCACCGGCGGGGGGAAATCGATCTGCTACCAGATTCCCGCCCTGTTGCTGCCGGGAATCACTATTGTCATTTCCCCGTTAATCTCCTTGATGAAGGACCAGGTGGACGCCCTCCAAGTGCTTGGTATACCGGCAATATTCATCAACAGCTCGCTCACCGCTAAAGAAGTGGGTGAACGTCTGCTCAATGCAAGGCGGGGGCAATACAAGCTGCTATATATTGCTCCGGAGCGGCTAGAATCTCCGCGCTTCCTGGCAATGTTGGCCTCGCTGACCATCTCCCTGGTTGCCGTGGACGAGGCTCACTGCGTCTCCCAGTGGGGGCATGATTTCCGTCCGAGTTATCTTGCCATCGCCTCCATGCTCCAAGAGATTAAGATAAGACCAGTAGTGGCTGCCTTCACTGCAACTGCCACGCACGAGGTCAGGCAGGATATCGTTAGCCACCTGGAGTTGAACAACCCGGACATCTACATCACTGGATTCAACCGTCCCAACCTGTCTTTTACTATAGTCCGCGGGGAAAACAAGCAGGATTTCCTGCAACACTACGTTCAGGGCCACCCACACCAGGCAGGAATCATCTACGCAGCCACAAGAAAAGACGTGGATCGGCTGTGCGCATTCTTACAAAAGAGAGGCGCTGCTGCCGTCAGGTACCACGCCGGGCTGAGTGACCAGGAAAGAAGGACCAACCAAGAGCAATTCTTATACGATGACATCGGGGTGATGGTAGCCAGCAATGCCTTCGGGATGGGCATAGATAAGTCCAACGTCCGTTATGTGATTCACTACAACATGCCGAAGAATATCGAGGCTTACTACCAGGAAGCCGGGCGGGCTGGCAGGGATGGGGAGCCGGGAGAGTGCATTCTATTATTCAGCCCGCAGGATATTCACATCCAAAAGTTCTTTATCGAACAATCAACGCTGACTCCGGAAAGACAAGCGAATGAGTACCATAAACTACAGGCGAT
>JBEKKU010000152.1:0-5031 GCA_050010575.1 Thermacetogeniaceae bacterium
CCGACTGCCAGCCCGGCAATACCTCCCAGCACACCGCCGGTGGAGATCCCGTCCATGGTGGAGTCCGTGTCGCCCCTCATGCTGAGTTCTGAAGCATCCCCCTGGTGTTCATCCCTGGTGACCAAAGAGATCTCCCGGTCAAACCCCTTGTTGCGCAGCTCCTGAACCGACCGCTCGGCCTGGTCGCGGCCGTCAAACGTACCAACTACGACTGATGCCATTATTAGTACCTCCCGGTGCTTATTTTTTTTTAGTATTTGAAATGGCGGATCTATTTATTCGAAAGCTAACCGGGCCTGACCGAGCGGGATGACGGCGGGCATGGCGACAGCATCTGCCTTGTTTCAGACGAGCGGTTGCTGTAAAATCAAAGCTGGCTTGAAAGCTGGCTTATACAAGCGAGGTAAAACGATATGGCAGCAGTGGTGGTAGTGGTAGGCCATGCCAATACCGGGAAGACGACGCTCATCGCCAAACTGATCAGCAACCTGACGGCCAAGGGCTACCGGGTAGCCGCGGTCAAGCATGCAGCCCACGGCTACGAGATCGACCAGAAGGGAAAGGATTCCAGGCAGTTCTTTGAGGCAGGGGCCAGCCGGGTGCTGGTGGTTGGCCCTGCATCCCTGACGGTGCATGCCAGGCACGACCGGGAGCCGAATCTAGCTGAGCTGGCCGGCATGGTAGAAGGGGTAGACCTGATGCTGGCGGAGGGCTTTAAGGCCCAGCCAGGGCCCAAGATCGAGGTCCTGCGCCAGGGATTCTCCGAGGGCAGGCTGTCTCTGGGCGAGGACCTGATCGCCGTGGTCAGCGAAGCCCCGGTTGGCGGTGATATTCCCTGCTTCCACCCGGATCAGGTGGAGGCGCTGGCTGATTTCATCGCTGAACGCTTCCTAAAATGATGAGTAAAGGCAGGCTTTAGCGGGCGCGGGCGCGGTGCTTCCCGATCAGGGGCTCGTCAGGTCGTTGATGACCAGACCGGTGAGGATTTTCGGATAGAAATAGGTGGATTTCTGAGGCATCTTATCGCCTGCCGCAGCGACCGCGGTCACCTGTTCGATCCGGGTGGGGTTCAGGATGAAGGACAGCTGTGCCTGGCCGCTTACAGCAGCCTGGAGCGCCTCCGTTTCACCCCGGGTATAGGTGAGGTTCTCCTGCTGCGACAACTGCTCCTGGTTCAGACCGAGCAGCTTCTGCAGGATCAGGACTTGCAGCACTGCCACGTCCAAGCTGCACCAGGCCCCGGACATCCGGGGAGCGAGTTGCTTGACCCGGGTGTCATCGTTAAGGGTCAGCAGGTAGGCAGCCGGTTCCGGGGTGGCCATCATCAGAACTGTGTGCCCCGGCTGCTGGTGCTTGTCCAGCAGCTTTTGCACCTGGCCGGGGGCAGGCAGAGCGATCCTTTCGATGGTGAAATCCTGCTGTAACCCTTCCTTGAGTAGCGCCAGATCCAAATTCGCCAAGCTGTGCACGATCCGGTGGGTGGGCAGGATGACCAGGCCCGGGTCGCTGGTGTTCACCAGATACATGAGGAGGTGTGACGCCCCCGGAGAACGTTCTTGTTCAGCATGATAATAGTTCAGAGCGGTCTCATAGCGGTGGTGTCCATCCGCGATGTAGAGGGAGCGATCCCTGAGGGTGGCGGTCAGCCGCCGGTGTATTCCCGGGTCAGTAATCACCCACAGGCGATGCCTGACACCGTCGTCATCCGCGATATCCAGTTGGGGCGGCGCGGCTTTCACCCGGTCGAAATCGGCCTCCAGGGTCAGTCCGGTATCCTCGTAGTAGGAAAAAACAGGGCTGAAATTGGCCCGGCAGGCTGCCAGCAAGGCATACCGGTCTGCCTTGGGCTTGGACAGGGTCTCCTCATGCGGCCGGATCCTACCAGATGCGTACTCCTCCAGGGCCACCCGGGCAAAAAAGCCGGTCCTCTTATACCATGCGCCGTTGACCTGAAACAACTGCTCCTGCAGATAGATAGCTGCAGCCTGCTCTTGCTGCAGCACCCCGGTATGCTGCCAGTCCCGGTAATCGCGGGCAGCCCGGGTATAGCGGTTGTCGGTGTCATCGTCGGTGGGAAACTGACGACCATACTCCAGGCGGATCACGTTATAGGGGTGCCGCTCATAGAACTTTTGCTGTGCGGCGGCGTCGATCACGTCGTAAGGCGGTGTCACCACTGCCGAAATGTCGGGCACCTGCCCGGTATTATATCTGATGCCACGAAACGGAATCACTTCCGCCAATGCTCTCACCTCTCCCGATTGCTCCCTGTTGCCTCCTAATCCCGGTAAACAGGGCCGATCATCTGCTCATGCGGTTCACTTTATTTTAATATGTTTCCAGTTGACAGGCAAGGAAGCTTTCTGACCCGATCAACTCTGGTGTTGTAAAACAGCAAGAATAGTGTTTTAATGCAAGATGGTAATGAGGGGGCTCGCAGTTTATTCAGCGTAGGATATAAACGTGCTGCACCGAACATATTTTAATTTAGTAGATAGGCTTGTGCGCTCCGGCCTGTTTAGTATTGTCTGGCGCCCGGAGCTAGTCCACAGGGAGGCCAGCGACCTTTTACAGGCGCCGGAAGATTTTGCAGCCTCTCTGAGCCCCGCCCCCGCTATGGGAATTAAGGAGCCGAATAGATGGATTATTTACTGCTGTTCGTGAGCCTGGGAATTATTCTGGCTGCAGCGGAGATATTTACCAACGGCATAGAGTGGCTGGGATTGCGCCTGCGACTGGCGGAGGGCGCTATTGGCAGCATCCTGGCAGCGGTGGGAACCGCCCTGCCTGAATCCCTGATCCCGCTGATCGCCTTTATCTTCGGAAAAGGGGTGAGCCAGCAGCAGGTGGGCATTGGGGCGATTATTGGGGCGCCCTTCATGCTGAGCACGCTCGCCTTCTTTATCAGCGGCCTGGTGGTGGTACTGGATGCCCGGAAGCGGCCAGACTTCCCCCGATTGGACATCAATCCCGGAGTGATCCAGCGGGATTTGCTATTCTTCTTCGCCGGCTACAGCCTGGGAATCTGTGCTCTTGCCGCTCCCCTTCAGTATCAGCATGCCTTCGTGCTGTTGCTGCTTGGCAGCTACTCCCTCTATGTCTTTTTAACCCTCAAGCGGACCTCGACCCATGGCCAGACCGCAGACCTCCGGCCGCTGTTGTTCAGCGCCAAGAGAAACAGGCCGCGCCTGGCGATGATCCTGCTGCAGATCGTCTTTGCCGTCGGCCTGCTAGTAGGCGGGGCGGAGTTGTTCATCCATCAAGTTACGGCCATATCCCTGGTGCTGGGTATTCCAACCTTCTTCCTGTCGCTGATCATCGCTCCCATCGCCACGGAACTGCCCGAAAAATTCAACAGCATCATCTGGCTCAAGCGGCGCAAAGACACCCTGGCCATCGGCAACATCACCGGGGCCATGGTCTTTCAGAGCGCTGTCCTGCCCAGTATCGGCATTCTGACCGGCAACTGGCACTATGTGCAGGGTTCGCTGCCACCGATCCTGCTGACCTACGCCTCCGCCGGACTGATCTTCCTCAGCATGAAGTTCAGCAGGAAGCTGAACGCCTACGTCCTGCTGATGGGAGGACTCTTTTACCTGATCTTTCTCTGGACAACCCTTTACTGACCGCGGGAATGGTGGTAACTTTTATGAAGGTAGCCTTCGAACGGGAGGCAAGCTCTGAAGTCTCCGGGTACCGCGCCCGCGGCGGGGCTTAAATTACGATTGCGCACGGAGGGGGGAAACCGTGAGCATCCTGTTTATTTTCACTACCGCCTACGTGGTTGCCCTGTCTGGCGCCCTGATGCCGGGCCCCCTGATGACCGTGATCATCAAGGAGAGCCTGCAGCAGGGTTGGCGGACCGGCTTCCTGATCAGCGCCGGCCACGGCCTGGCTGAGGTAACCCTTTTGGCGCTGTTTGGCCTGGGCCTGAACCGGTTGCTGCGCCTGCAGTGGGTACCCGTGGCCATCGGCATTGTCGGCGGGCTGGTGCTGTTGTATATGGGCGTGGAGATCTGCCGTAGCGTTCTCAAAGGCGCCCCGGCTCTCGACTTCAATCAGCCCCAGGCTGGCGTCTCACAGCCAGTCGGGGCATTTCGACTATCGCCTGTGAAGTCGGGCTTGATTGCCACCGTGGCTAATCCCTACTGGGTGTTATGGTGGTTCACCATCGGCATTCTTTACGTCACCCAGGCGCTTCACGCCGGTATACTGGGCCTGGGATTGTTTTACACCGGCCACTTCCTCGCTGACCTAAGCTGGTGTATGATTGTCGCCATCGCTGCGGCCACGGGAAAGAGGTTTTTAAGCCCCATCGCCTATCAGGGCATCCTGGTGGTGTGCGGGGTTTTCCTGGTGGCGCTGGCGGCATACTTCATCTATCAAGGCTCCAGTACGGCCACGTTGCTCTTGAGGGCGGCTGGCTGGCAGATTTAACAACCGTTGAGCAAGAATGGAAAGAGATGGAGGTGAAACGATGAATGCTTATGATCAGGCCCATGAACTGGCCCGCACCCTAAAGGCCTCGGACGAGTACCGGGTATTCCTGGATTCCAGGAAACAGTTGGAGGCCGACCCGAAAAACAAGGAGATGCTTGACGATCTGCGCCGTCTGCAGTGGGAGATGGAAATGGCTCAAGCTATGGGCAAGGAAGTTGATGAGGCCAAACAAAAGCAGGCCGGCCAGCTAGTCCAGCTTGTCACCCTTAACCCGACCCTGAAAGACTATCTGGGAGCTGAATACCGCTTCGCCCAGCTCATGGCTGATGTCCAGAAGATCCTGGCCGACGCTCTGACGGAGTGGTTTTCAGCTGCCGGAGATATTTTTAAGAAGACGCAGCAATAAAGAACCCTATCAGACCGGATGGCCAATGAGGCAGTTTTACTGCTCAAGATCTCCGCAAATCAAGATCTCTGCATTGACACCAAAAATGCCACCGGGTATAATCTGTCTAGTTTGCATGTTTCCGGCGCTGCGCTGTCATAGCGGCACGCTCAGGCCGGCCGCCTGTGGCGATCCTGCCGGTGCCG
>JBEKKU010000153.1:0-4981 GCA_050010575.1 Thermacetogeniaceae bacterium
TGTGAAATCTGCGGCCCGGACAGCCTGCTGGTCAACATCCCGTCCTACCGCCAGGACCTCCTCGAGGAGATCGACCTGATCGAAGAGGTGGCGCGGCTGCACGGCTACGACCAGATCCCCTCCACCATACCGGTGGGGGCCCTGGCACAACCAGGCCACCGCCCGGCCCTGGTCCGGATCCGGGAGATCGCCGGTGAGGCCATGCAGGCGGCCGGCCTGGACGAGGCGATCACCTACAGCTTCATCGGGGAGAGCGATCTGGAGCGCTTGAGTATCCCCGGGGACAGCCCCCTGCGGCAGGTGGTGCCGATCCAGAACCCGTTGCGGGAGGAGCAGGGGATCCTGCGCCCGTTGCTGCTGGCCTCATTGATGGGAACGCTGAACAACAACTACAAGCGCAAGCAGACCAATGTTGGCCTGTTCGAGCTGGGGATAGTATTCTGGCCATCCAGCCCGGATGCCCTGCCCGAGGAACGGTTGCACCTGGGATTCGTGGCCTGCGGTGAGGTTGACCGGGGATGGCAGGAACCGCCCCAGGTGAAGGATTTCTTCTATGCCAAAGGGATCGTGGAACAGCTTCTGCAACTGCTGGGGGTCGCCGAGGCCTTCTTTGAACCGCTGTCGGACAATCCGGCGCTGCACCCTGGCCGGGCGGCCAGAATTATGGTTCAAGGGGTGGATACCGGGCTGGTCGGCGAGTTGCACCCAGAGGTAATGCAAAACTACGAACTGCCGATCAGGGCGGTGGCCTGTGAGATCGACCTGACCGCCTTGCGGCCTTTTGTGCAACTGGATATTCTAGCCCGGCCACTGCCCCGCTATCCCGGGAGTGCCCGGGACCTGGCGGTGATCGTGCCCCTGGGGGTGCCGGCCGGGCAAGTGAGGGAGATTATCCTGGCTACGGGTGGCGAACTGCTCCGGGAGTGCCGCCTGTTTGACCTCTACCAGGGATCGCCGGTGCCTGCAGGCAGTAGCAGCCTGGCCTACAGCCTGCTGTTTCAGTCATTGGAGCGCACATTGACCGACGAAGAGGTGACCGCGGCCCACGCCAGCATTCTTAAAGCCTTGGAAAATCAGGTGGGAGCGCGCCTGAGGTAGCAAGCCCTGGCAGGATTCTGACCGCCGGTGGAGAACAATGTTAGGGGCAGAAAATCTAAGGGTTGAGGTCAGGAGAGGAGATCGTGATGAGCGAACTGGAGGAAAAGACCAAGGTCACTGTGAAGATCTACGGCGAGGAATATGTGGTCAAGGGTTATGCCAAAACCGGCTATATCGAGGGCATCGCTGCATACGTAGACAAGAAGATGCAGCTCATCGGGCAGAAAAACACGCACCTGTCGAACAGCAAGGTGGCTGTTTTGGCTGCGCTGAATATTGCTGACGAACTATACAAGATGCAGGAGGATTACGATAGCCTGGCCAAGCTGCTGGATGAAGAGAAGGCAATCAAATAAGCGGGTACCCGGTACCCGTAAGCTGGGCCACCCGCCACAGGCGGGCCGGCCCGCCTGTGCTCATCACTTAAGGAAGGCGCCTGTGCTGCATGACCAACTGGGAAATCTGCGACATATTTAACGAGATTGCTGAACTCCTGGAGATCCTTGGGGAAAACCCTTTCAAGGCCAGGGCTTACCGGAATGCGGCCCGGATCCTGGAAAGCGTCAGTGGCGACGTTCGGGAACTGGTCCGGGATGGCCGCATAAAGGAGATCCCGGGCATCGGTGACGCCTTAGCGGCCAAGATCACCGAGCTGGTGACCACCGGCAGGCTGAACTACTATGAAGACCTGAAACAGAAGGTGCCTCCAGATGTACGGCAGATGCTGAAGATCCCCGGTGTCGGGGAGAAAACGGTACAGCTCTTTCTGCATAACCAGATTACCTCTCTGGCGGAGTTGGAGGCGGCTGCCCGTGAAGGGCGCCTGCGGGCCTTGCCGGGCATCGGCAAGAAAACCGAGTCCGAGATCCTGCGCGGGTTGGTAGCCCTGCAGCAACGGCAGAAACGCTGGCTGCTGAACGTGGCCTCCATGGCTGTCAAGGAGATTGGCAGCTACCTGGCAGACCTGGACAAGGTCGAGCGGGTAGAGGCGGCAGGGAGCTTCCGCCGCGGCCAGGAGACCGTGGGTGACCTGGACTTCGTGGTGGCCTCCAGCGATCCCCCGGCAGTGATCGGCTGGTTTGCGAGTGCCCCCTGGGTGCGAGAGGTGGTGGCGGAAGGGGATCAGAAGGCCACCATCATCACTGTGTGGGGGCTCCAGGTGGATATCTACGTGGTCCCGCCGCACCTTTTCACCTCCACGTTGCACCATTTCACCGGCTCCAAGGAGCATAACGTCGCCCTGCGGGAGCGAGCCCGGCAGCATGGCTGGAAGATCAGCGAATACGGGATCGTGAAAGAAGAAACCACGCTTTACCCGGCCAACGAGGAGGAGTTCTTCCAGATGCTCGGTCTCTCCTATATTCCGCCGGAGTTGCGGGAGGACCGGGGGGAGATCCAGGCGGCGGAGCTGGGGGAGCTGCCCAGCCTGGTCGAGGCCGGCGACATCAGGGGCGACCTGCACGTGCACAGCAAGGCCAGCGACGGAGCCAACTCCTTGGAGGAGTTGGCTCAGGCAGCTATGGCCCGGGGTTACCAGTACCTGGCGGTCACCGACCACTCCCGGTCGCTAGCCTTCACCAACGGTCTTACCGAAGAGCGGCTGCTCAAGCAGCGGGAGGAGATCGACCGGTTGAACGGGGAGTTCCAGGGGTTCCGACTGCTGGCGGGGAGTGAGGTGGAGATCCTGCCGGACGGGCGGCTGGATTTTGACGACCGGGTACTCTCCCAACTGGATCTGGTGGTGGCGTCGGTGCATTCCGGTTTCCGGCAGAACCAGGAGACCCTGAACGGGCGGTTCGAGGCGGTCTTAAAAAACGAACACGTCGATATCATCGGCCATCCCACCGGGCGCCTGATCGGCAGGCGGGATCCCTACGACCTGGATGTGGGCAAGGTGCTGGAACTGGCGGCAACCACCGGGACTGCCCTGGAGATCAACGCTTCTCCGGACCGGCTCGACTTAAACGACAATTATGTCCACCAGGGCCGGGGGCTGGGAGTGAAGTTTGCCATCAACACCGACGCCCATCAGGCGCGCTACCTGGATGACGCCCAATACGGTGTTCTTACCGCCCGGCGGGGCTGGGCGCAAAAGCAGGACATCATCAATACCAAGCCCCTGGGCGAGTTGCACAAATGGTTGAAAAATCATGGATGATAATGCGCCGATAGCATTACTATAACAGGGGAACCAGATAACAGTGGGGGTGTTTCGATGAAGTTGCGGGAGATCTATGATCTGGCTGTCAAGAAGGGGATCGCGGCCGATCTCAGGGGTGAGGCCGAGATTGCTAAAGTGCTGGAGAAGCAGCGCAAGGAATACGAGGAGCTGAAGGAGAGCGAGAAGGCCGAGTACGACCAGGAAAAGCTGAGCAACCCTTTCAGTGACACCCGGATGCTTTATGGGGATGAGAACAAGGAGATCAGGAACGTCCTGACCGGGATCGATATGGAGGTCGGAGAGGTGCTGCTGGCTGACCGGCTGCGGGAGAAGGGGCAGCCGGTCGACCTGATCATCGCTCACCATCCCGAGGGCAAGGCGATGGCCGCCCTGAATGATGTGATGCACCTGCAGGAGGACCTGCTGGCTCAGTTGGGGGTGCCGATCAACGTGGCTGAGGGGATCATGACCGGCCGGATTGCCGAGGTGGGGCGCGGCATCATGCCGCATAACCACAACCGGGCGGTGGATGCGGCCCGCCTGTTGGATATTCCGCTGATGTGCGTGCACACTCCGGCCGACAACCTGGTGACCAGCTTTTTGACCAGGCTCATTGAAGAAAAGAAACCGGAGACGGTGGGCGCCATCGTCAAGCTGCTCAAGGAGATCCCCGAATACGCCGCTGCCGTCAGGCTGAATGCCGGCCCCGCGATCGTAGTCGGCAGTGAGAAGCGGCGTCCCGGCAAAATATACGTGGACATGACCGGCGGCACCGGCGGGCCCAAGGAAGCCTTCGAGAAGATGGCGATCGCTGGAGTCGGCACTGTGGTTGGCATGCACATCGCCGAGGGGCACCGCAAAGAGGCCGAAAAGTACAACATCAACGTGGTGATCGCCGGCCATATCGCCAGCGACTCCCTGGGCATGAACCTGTTGCTCGATGAGTTGGAGCAGCGCAAGGTGGCCATCCAGCCATGCTCCGGACTGATCCGGGTCAGCCGCGCCGCCAAGGCACTTAAAAAATAGCTACTGGGAGAGATGTCGCCATAGAGCCCATGACAGCGGTCAGCAGGCCGGAGCTGCTGGCTCCAGCCGGAAATCTCCAGGCATTGAAGGCGGCCGTGGAAAACGGGGCGGATGCCGTATACCTGGGGGGCAAGGCCTTCGGAGCACGTGCCTCTGCCGAAAACTTTACCAGGCAGGAACTGGCCGAGGCCCTGAACTACGCCCATCTGCGCGGGGTCAAGGTGTACGTGACCGTCAATACGCTGATAGACAACGGGGAATTCGGAGAGCTGTCCGACTTCCTGTTTTTTTTATACCAGTCAGGGGCGGATGCCCTGCTGGTGCAGGACCTGGGGGTGATCAACTGGGCCGGAAAGGTGCTGCCGGACCTGCCCCTGCACGCCAGCACCCAGATGACTGTCCACAATGCTGCCGGGGTGCAGTTCCTGGCGGGTCTGGGCCTGCGCCGGGTGGTGCTGGCCCGGGAGACCTCCTATAAAGAGTTGCTGGCCATCAAACGCCAGTCTGCGCTGGAGCTGGAGGTCTTCGTGCACGGCGCCCTCTGTATCAGCTATTCCGGGCAGTGCCTGTTCAGCAGCATGGTCGGCGGCCGCAGCGGCAACCGGGGCAGTTGCGCCCAGCCGTGCCGGCTGGCCTTCAGCCTGGTGGACGACCGGGGGTGTGACCTGTGCGGCGCCTGCCCCGGTGAGCACTTGC
>JBEKKU010000154.1:0-4665 GCA_050010575.1 Thermacetogeniaceae bacterium
CCCCTGCGCAAACAGGTAGCCTGCCATGTTGTCGGTGATCAGGGTGCAGGGAATGCCAGCCTGCTCCAGTTCCCAGGCCGTCAGCCGGGCGCCCTGCAGCAGCGGCCGTGTTTCCGGCACGTAGACGTGGATCTGCTTGCCAGACCGGTGGGCATAGAAGACCACTCCTAGGGCCGTGCCAGTCCCTGCTGTCGCCAGGGCGCCGGTGTTGCAGTAGGTTAGCAGATCCGCCCGCTCTGGCACCACCTGGTTCCCGTTGGCGCCGATCCGCTGGTCCTGTTCCTTCTGGTCAGCCAGCAGCTGCTCTGCCCCCTTCAGCAATGCCTCCCTGACCTGGTCCAACCCAGCCTCCTTGACTGTGTGGTACAATCCGGTCATCCGGTCCAGGGCCCAAGCCAGGTTGATCGCTGTTGGCCTGGTCTCCCGCAGTTCCTGGGCCGCCTGGGCCAGGAACTGCTCCAGATCCCGGTCTCCCGGTGTAAAGTTAACAGCCGCCAGGGCATAACCGAAAGCGGCTGCAATTCCGATCGCCGGTGCTCCCCGTACTTGCATCTCCTTGATGGCCCGGGCTACCTGCCGGTAATGCGCACAAAAACAATATTCTGCCGCATCGGGAAGCCTGGTCTGATCAAGCAGGAGCAAGCCGTTGTTTTCCCAGCGCAGGATATCCAAGTCAAGTCCACCCCATTCTCAGCTTTTTGGCCCGGTATTGCCCAGGGAACCAAGCTCCAGGGCCGCCCGGGAGCAACCGCAGGGCCGGGACTCAGTGACATCTTCCAGCACCGCTAGCACGATCTGGTTCAGCATCCCCCGGGCGCTGTCCATGGCGGCCAGCACCTCCTGATGGGACAGCGGCCGGGTGGCGATGCCTGCGGCGTAGTTGGTCACCAGGGCGATGGTGGCATAGCACAGTTCTGCTTCCCGGGCCAGCACCACCTCGGGGACGCTGGTCATGCCCACCACATCTCCTCCCAGGTTGCGAAACATCCTGATCTCCGCCGGAGTCTCGTAGCGGGGGCCTTCCGTGCAGACGTAAGTTGCCCCGTCATGCAGGGACACCTGAATCCGGGCGGCCGCCCGGTATATCTCTCTCCGCAGGCCGGGGCAGTAAGGGTCGGTGACATCCACGTGCAGGACTCCGCTCCCGTTGCCTTCATAGAAGGTCTGCGGACGGCTCTTGGTGAAATCCAAAAACTGATCGACGAGCACAACGTCGCCGGGCTTCAGGTCTTTCTGCAAAGATCCCACCGCCGCCGTGGCGATCACCTTGGCTGCCCCGATCTCCTGGAGCGCCCAGATGTTGGCCCGGTAGTTCACCAGATGAGGAGGCACAGTGTGCCCGGTGCCGTGCCTGGCCAGAAACACCACGTCCCGCCCCTTGTAAGCACCCATTTTGAGGCTTACCTGGCCATAGGGGGTGGAGATATTCCGTTCATGTTCTTGATCAAGAAACCTGGTTTCATAAAATCCGGTGCCTCCGATGATGCCGACGATCATTCTGCATCCCCCTCATCAAACAGCGCTTCCAGAAATTCTCTGCCGGAAAAGGCCTTTAAATCTTCACGGCCTTCACCGGTTCCCACCAGTTTGACCGGTATGTCCAGCTCCTCTTTAATAGCCAGGATGATGCCGCCTTTGGCTGTACCGTCCAGTTTAGTAAGAACGATCCCGGTAACCTCGGTGGCCTCCTTGAACAGCTCCGCCTGCCGGATCGCATTCTGGCCGGTGGTGGCATCCAAGACCAGCAGGACCTCATGCGGCGCCCCGGGCAACTCCCGTGAGATGACTCTCCTGATCTTGCGCAGTTCTTCCATCAGGTTGGATTTCGTATGCAGGCGCCCGGCCGTATCGATGATCAGGAGATCGATCCCCCGTCTGACTGCGGCCTGGATAGCGTCGAAGACCACCGCTGCAGGATCCGAGCCGGCCTGGTGTTTTACCATTTCCACACCCGTACGGTCGCTCCAGATCTCCAACTGCTCAATGGCAGCAGCCCGAAAGGTATCAGCTGCCGCCAGCAGCACCCTCTTCTGCTCCTTGACAAGGCTGTGGGCCAGCTTCCCAATCGTAGTCGTTTTCCCTACCCCGTTGACACCGACCACCAGGTAGACCGTCAGGCCTTGCTCGTTGACGTTCAGCGGGGCCGGTCCACCTAGCAGCTCTTCCATTTGGGAGCTTAGCAAGGCTTTAATCTGGCCCGGTTCCTTCAATCTCTGTTTTTTAGCTTCCGTTCGCAACTCAGCGATCAGGCGCGTCGTCACGGCCATTCCCATATCCGCCTGGATCATGATGGTTTCCAGGTCTTCAAAGAATTCCTCATCGATCTGGTGGGTAACCGCAACCAGTTGGGTGAACTTGTCAATGAAACCGTCGCGGGTTTTAGTCAGGCTTTCTTTAAGCTTAGAGAATAATGCCATTCTCTCTCATCCTCTTGTTCCCGTTTATCCGATGACTCGCCCAGAGGGCACCCGGCTCTAATACCCTCGCTTCTCTGAAGCGGTGGTATAAGAGCGGCTATGTCCCTGGATAACGATTTCTAAGCATCAGTGGGGGAAGGCAAGCCCCCACTGATGCTAATAACTCCTATACTACCATTTTAACACAATGAAATAGGGCGTCCATAACCCGCCCCTGACGTCAATCTATGAAAGCTTCCGCCCGGATCCGGCCAGTTTTCGTTCCACCAGTTCCACTGCCACTAGTTTGGAGATCCCCGGCTCTTCCATGGTGATGCCATAAAGAGTGTCTGCCACCTGCATCGTCCGGGGGCGATGCGATATTAGAACGATCTGGGCCTTGGCCGCCATCATGGTTAAGAAATCCGTGAAGCGCACCAGGTTGGATTCATCGAGGAAGGCCTCGATCTCGTCCAGGAAGTAGAAGGGGCTGGGCCTCGTCTGCAGCAGTGCAAAAAGAAAAGCGATCCCGGTCAACGCTTTTTCTCCCCCGGACAGCAGGGAGAGGTGGCGCGGTTTCTTCCCCCGCGGCAATACTCGTACATCGATGCCGGAAGCCATCAGGTCCTTTTCGTCCGTCAAGAACAGCTCTGCTGTTCCTCCATCGAAAAGCATACCGAAGACTTGTTGGAAGTTTTCTTTGACCGTCTCGTATATCTGCCGGAAGCGGTCGGTCACGATCTGGTCCATCTCTCCGATCACGTTCAGCAGGGCTGACCGGCCCTCACCCAGGTCTTCATTCTGCCGTTCCAGGAAACTGCGCCGCTCCTCCAAGGCTGCATATTCGCCCGGAGCAGCAAAATTGACCTCGCCGAAGCTCCCCAGACGGTCCTTGAGAGCGGTGATCTGTTCTTTCAAGCCGTTCTCTTCCTGGCGGTCCAATTCGCCTCCCGCTGCCTGATCCAGGTCGCACTCCAGTTCCCGGGCCCGGGCTCCGATCTCTTCCAACTGCTCTCCCAGGTGCTGCACCTGCAGTTCCAGGTTGTGAGTCCGCTGCTCCCGCTGCCAGTTGAGCTGCTTGATCTTTAAATATCTTTTTTCCTTGGCGCGATAATAGCTCTCCTTGGCATCTGCCTGCTTTCTCCTGCAGTGCAAATCCTGCTCGATACTCTCTTTTCTGGCATTCAGTGCCGCCAGCTGGTTACGGTGCTGCTCCCGCTGCTGCTCCAAACCGGCCAATTCTGCAGTCAACTCGCCCAGGCTGCTCTCTCCCTGTCCAGTCTCCCGCTGCTGCTCCCTGGCCAGGTTGCTCACCTGTTGGGCCTTCTGCTCCAGGTACTTGCTCTCCTGATTCAAGGAGACCAGGTGCACCCTATGATCGGACAATTGGCTGTTCAGCTGATGCAGGCTGGCCTCGCCATCCTTTTTCTCCTGTTCGATCTGGGCGCGGCGTTGTTCCAGTTCCAGCTCGCTCTCCCTGACCCTGAACAGCTCTTTTTCCGAACGCTCGATCTCCTGATCCAGATCTCCCCAGCGGTAGTTCTCCTCGTTCCCTTCAAGCAGCCATACCTGTCCAAATTCTGCTAGCTGTTTCAACTCCCTGCTCAGGGAGGAGATAGTCTGCTCCAGCGTATTGCGCTCCTTTTCCAGCGAACGCTCTGTTGTTTCCAGCTCCTTGATCCGGGCCATGATCGCTGTCCGCTCCACAGTCAGGGCGGAGCGTCTTTTCTCCAACTCATCGAGGGCCTGCTGGCCTCTGTTGAGGTCATCCGATAATTGCACGATCTCCCGTTTGCGTTTGATGGCGAACTGCACCGGCTTGGCCTCTCTCCCCCCGGTGATCAGACCACCGGGCTGAATCAGGTCGCCGTCCAGGGTGACCACGCGGACCCGGAAATAGTTGGACTCCGCAAATTGCCGGGCCGACTGCAGGTGATCGGCAAAATAAGTGTGACCCAGCAGAAACTCGGCCACGTTTCGATATTCTGACCCGCAGACAACCAGATCGGCGCCGCGGCCCAGGACCTGGTCGGCGCCTATGTATCTTGGCGGCCGCTCCTTTTCCAACCAGCGCTGCAGGGCAGTCAGGGGCAGAAAACTGGCCCGGCCCACCTCCTGCTTTTTTAAATAGGCCAGGGCATGCTGCGCAGCCTCCGGTGTGGCACAGACAAAATACTGGGCTGCCCTCCCTAGAGCAGTATAAAGAGCAGTCTCGTACCGGGGATCGGTCGTGAACAGGTCCTCGACTAACCCCAGGATCCCACTGCAG
>JBEKKU010000155.1:0-4467 GCA_050010575.1 Thermacetogeniaceae bacterium
CGGCCAGGCGTTATGGATGACCAGGGGTACGCCGTCCTTGCGCCGGCGGTCAGAGATGATGGAGATATGATCATAGGGGGGGCCGAATACTACGATGTCCCCGGGCTGCCATTGCGCCAGGTTGTCAGCGTCACCAGGCCTGACCTCGGTGGTCAGCATCACGGCATGATGCCGGAAGAACACGTCAAGGATACCCACCCGCCGGAAATTCATGTTGGGATCAAGTTTTTGATCGGTATAACCAGGATCAAAAGGAACGTTCTGAATGTCAGCGTCCACCATGTTCTTAAGGTTATAACCGGCGGACCTGAAAGCCCGCCAGATCACATCTGCGTCATTTCCCCGACCTTCCGGAGGGTAACCACCCGGGTAGGAAGAAGCATCATACCGGGTGCGCCCGGTCACCTCCTGCCTGGCCCCGTTGACCAGGTCGAGGGAATCCGGGATTCCGTTGTGGTTCCGGTCCTGTTCAGGGATGACCGTCGGCACCGGACACCGCTTCTGCAGAGTGATCGCGTCCAGAAACGGCAGGTAATTGATCCGGCACAGGATCGCATCTCCATAGGTCACTACCAGCGCTAATGCAAATAGCAATACCAGCGATGTCAGCCAAATCTTTTGCATGCGTAACATAAATATCTCCCTATTGACACATTCTGGTTGGGCTTTTAATCATTAGCGAAACCCCTGCTTTTCTTTTCAAGGCCCAGAAGATTGTCACCTGCAACTGAGCCCTGCTGCATCGAAACAGACTTCCAGATATAAGCATAACACTCCCAACGCGTTTTGTCAGCGAGCACCAAGGCTGCTGGATTCTCAAACACAGGCGGACCACTTGCTAGAAGGCCACACCCATGTCAAATTATCGATCATGATGGCTTGCCCAACTTATCGCTCTTGCCCGCCTTACAGCGGCCAGCCAATGGGCAGGCAGCGCATTGTGGCTTGGTGGTGCAGATATGGTGTCCCAGGGCATCGATCAGGGCGTGGTATTCGTTATAGAGGGGAGCATCCGGGGGCAGGTGCTCCATGAAGAAGGACTGCATCTCCCCGTAGTGGATCTGCTCAGGAAAGAAACCCAACCGGTGAAAGATCCGCTGAGTGTAGGCATCGATCACAAAGATCGGCTTGCCGGCGGCATAAAGCACGATGGCATCCGCAGTCTCGGGCCCGATCCCGTAGATCTCTAGCAGGCGGCGGCGCAGGTCCATGGTTTCTTGGGCCAGGAAGGCGTCCAGGTTTCCCCCGTGTTCCACAGATACCACCTGGCAGAAGGATTGCAGTTTCCGAGCCTTCTGGATGTGGTAGCGGGTCGGCCGCAGCAGCGGCGATAGATCCTCCTCGCGGATAGCCAGCAAGCCTTCGAGGCTAAGCAGCCCGGCTGCCTTCAGGTTGTCGATAGCCAGCGTGACGCTGCGCCAGGTGACGTTCTGGGTCAGAATCGCCCCCATGATCATCTCGAAAGGGCTGTCCGCCGGCCACCAGTGACGGGGGCCGAAATGGCTATAGAGCTGTTCGTAGATCTCCATCAATGCCTGACGCACGACTACCACTTGCGTGCCAGTATCCATTTACTGGAGGGCAGGATCGGCGCCAGCCGGAGGCATCAGGTCGTAGTGTCCCAGGCGCTCCAGGACCTTGCCCACTCGCTCTCCGGGGTTGGCGTTCTCCTTGAACAGGGTCAGGATCTTCTCGGCCATGGACAGCACGTCCTCCTCGGTCAGGCCCTCGTACAACACCCGGCCCAGGCTCGGTCTGTTGCCCAGTTTGCCTCCAACCACTACTGTGTATCCCTTGGCCCGGCCGAAGACGCCAAAATCCTTGATCCAGCCCTCCGCGCAGTTGTTGGGGCAACCGGAGACGCCGATCTTGATCTTGCCCGGCAGGGTCATGCCCAGAAACTTCTCCTCCAGCTTCAGGCCGAGGCCCATGGCATCTTGCTGAGCGTTCTTGCAGTAGAGCAGCCCCGGGCAGATCTTCACGCTCTTCAGGATCTTCTTACCGGTGGGCGCCGGCTCCAGGTCCAGATCGCTCCAGATGGCCTCGACGTCTTCCCTCTTTACGCCGAACAGGGCAATCCGCTGAGCCCCGGTGATTTTAATCATGGGTAGCTGGTACTTTTCGGCAACGTCTGCGAATTTCTTCAATATCTCGGCGGTGAGCATACCGCCCTTCAGGCGCGGGATGATCATGTAGGTCTCTTTGTCTCGCTGCAATACGGCACCGCGTGGAGCCTCTCCTAGTGGAACATCTCCCATTGGATTAACCCTCCAGTGTGTTCTTTTTTAAAGCATTGAACCACCAATTATTAGCCACCAACTACCATTCTAGCCCGGAGGCCAGTTCATGAACCGCCCGCCCAGCAGGTGCAGGTGCAGATGGTGGACAGTCTGCCCGCCGTTGTCCCCGGTGTTGATCACCACCCGGAAGCCGTCCTCGGCGACGTCCAACTGTCGGGCGACCTTGGCGGCCGTCATCAATAGCCGGGCGGCCAGATCTGCCTGCTCCACCCCGACTTCCAGCAGTGAGGACCGGTGCTGTTTGGGGATCAGCAGCACGTGGACCGGCGCTTCCGGTTTAATATCCCTGAAGGCTATGAAATCCTCATCCTCATAGATGACTTGGGCGTTCAGCTCGTGGGCAGCAATCTTACAGAAGATGCAGTCGGTCATTGATCCCTCTCCTTTCGGAACCCAGATCCCTGGGACGTTAAAACGTAGTCATAGGCACGTCAAGCTCAGAACGCTTTCATTCTACCATACTGCCGCTGGCTCATAAAGCCGCAGCAAAGACGGCATCAATCTCGCCATAGAGAACATCTCCCTGCAGCAAGCGCTGCGCCTGTACCGGGATCAGGCAGCCTTGCAGTTCGGGACAGCCTGGCGGGTCTGGAAAGACTATTCGCAGGTAGTTGTCGCTCAGCCCCTCCCCGCAGCCGCAGCCGCCAAGGCGGGCACCCGGCTGAGCCCGCCGCTCCACCAGCACCGTCAGTGTCTCCCCGACAAAGCGGCCGGCGAAAGCCGCCGCCTGCTCATCGGCCAGACGGCGCAGCCTGTTGCTGCGCTCATCCTTGACCGCTGGCGCTACCTGGTCCGGCAGATCCGCAGCCTTAGTGCCGGGGCGCGGTGAATACTTGAAGACGTGCAGATCCCGGAATGGGAGGCTGGAAATGAAGCGGTAGGTGTTCTCGAAGTGGAGATCGGTCTCGCCCGGAAATCCGACCATGACATCCGCAGCCACGGCCACCCCCGGCAGCCGCTCCTGCACCCGGTAGAACAGGTCCCGGTAATCGGCAGTCCGATAGGGCCGGCCCATCAGTGCCAGGATCTCGTCTTCTCCGGACTGCAGGGGCAGGTGCAGGTGGCGGCAGATGCGCCTTGAGGCCAGCACCTCCAACAGCTCAGCGGTCACATCTGCCGGCTCCACCGAACTCAGCCGCAACCGGAACTCCCCGGGCAACTGCAGCAGCAGCCGCAGCAGAGAGGCCAGGTTGACGCCGTCCGGCAAATCCTTTCCATAGGCAGAGGTGTGCACACCGGTCAACACCACCTCCCGGTACCCGGCTGCCAGCAACTCCTCCAACCGCTCCCGCACCCGTTCCGGCCTCAAGCTGCGCACCGGTCCCCTGGCGAAGGGCACTATGCAGTAGGCGCAGAACTGGTCGCAGCCGTCCTCGATCTTCAGGAAGGCCCTGGTGCGGTCTTGAAACCGGGGCAGTGGCAGCTCCTCGAAACCGGTGGAGGCGCCGAGCGGTGAGATCGCATTCAGGGTGCCTTCCTCAGTCCTGGAGGCATCGCCTTCGTTATCTGCTGCAGCACCCGCAGCCGCCCCCCGCTTGCATCTTGCAGCCTGCTCCACCAGGTCCACGATCCGGCCCCGGTCCTGGGTGCCTACCAGTACGTCCACCCCCAGGGACAGCACGGCCTCCGGCGCCGTCTGGGCATAGCAGCCGACCGCAGCGGTCACCGCCCCCGGATGTTGGCCGGCCGCCCGGCGAATCATCTGCCGTGATTTGTGGTCAGCCAGGTGGGTGACGGTACACGTATTTATTACGTAAACTTCCGCCGGACTGTCAAACCGGACAATCTCATAGCCCCGCTCCCGGAACAACTCCTGGAGAGCGGCAGTCTCCTGCTGGTTGACCTTGCAGCCAAGTGAGAAAAAGGCGGCCCTGCTGGGACGCCCGGTATTGCCTGATTCAGATTCTGACACTGATGTCGCCAATTCATCGCCCCGCTCGTACATGATCAGGCTCAACCCCTACCCTGGCGTTTCCACCGGTTCGGGCAGCATCACCACTCCCCGCTATCCGATAAAGGCGTCCTTCATCTTCTCAAAGAAGCCCTTGCCCCGCGACTGGTACTGGTCATCCCGCTCCAGGTCTTCGAATTGTTTCAATAAATCCTTCTGCTTCTCGGTCAGCCGGGACGGGATCATCACGTTGATTCTGATCACCTGGTCACCGCG
>JBEKKU010000156.1:0-4461 GCA_050010575.1 Thermacetogeniaceae bacterium
CTGTCATAGGCGGATGGGTCAAACCGCGTCAGCGTATCTATGCCCGACTGGCCCTGGAGCAGCGCCTTCCAAAAAGCCTCATGGCCGATCCCGACTGGCGAGATCACGCCGAGACCGGTAATCACCACGCGCTTCTTCTTCTCATCTAACATAATATAACCTCTCTTAACCGTCAGTTAGAGAAACAGTCCCGTAGCGTGAACCACGGGACTCCAGCTCAACTGTTGGCTTTGATATACTCTACTGCTGTTCCCACGTTAAGGATCTTCTCCGCATCCTCATCGGGGATCTCCATATTGAAGGTCTCTTCTAGCGCCATGATCAATTCCACAATATCAAGAGAGTCCGCATTTAATTCCTCAAATGAGGTTTCCAGCTTCACATCGCCCTCCTCGACACCAAGTTGTTCGACGATGATTGACCGCACTTTTTCAAATATTGCCTGATCGCTTAGATCTGCCACTGCTCTCTCACCTCCTCCCTCCTGCCATCCTGTATCCTGGTCAAATTGCCATGCCTCCGTCCACATGCAGGACTTGCCCTGTTATATATTCTCCAGCCGGCGACACCAAAAATACTACGGCTCCGGCAACATCCTCCGGTTTGCCGATGCGCCCGAGCGGAATGCGGCGCTGCAACTCCTCCTGAGCCTCTGGAGAGATCCGTCCGGTCATCTCAGTCCCAATGTAGCCTGGAGCGATGGCGTTGGCAGTGACGCCGCGGCTGGCTACTTCCCGGGCTACACATTTGGTAAAACCGATAATTCCCGCTTTGGCAGCGCCATAGTTGGCTTGCCCGGCATTCCCGATCACCCCGACTACCGAGGCGATATTCACTATGCGCCCCCAGCGTTTCTTCAGCATGCCTTTCAGAGCGGCCCTGGTGCAGTAGAAAACACCGTTCAGGTTAGTTTCCAAAACCGCCGTCCAGTCCTCATCTTTCATCCGCAGCAACAGTTGATCCCTGGTGATGCCGGCGTTGTTGACCAGGATATCCACTGCCCCGCAGCGCTCGCTGACTGTATCCATCATCTCTTCAACTGCCGTTCTCCTGCTCACATCTGCGGCGACGGCCAAGGCCTTGCCTCCGGCCCGGGTAATCTCCTCAACTACCAGGTCCGCGTTTTCAGACTGGCCTGGATAGTAATTTATAGCAACCATGGCGCCATGATTTGCCAGCGCCAGCGCGATGGCGCGCCCAATTCCCTGTGATGCGCCGGTCACCAAAGCAACCTTATTTTCTAAAAACATTTTAAACAGTCCCTCCTATTTGCGCAAGCATCTTTTCCAGCGTTGCCTGATCCTCGACGTGTTCGATGCGGCACCCCGCCAAAGTTCTTTTGATCAGCCCCGCTAGTACCTGGCCCGGCCCCACTTCCAGGAAACTGCTAAACCCCGCTGCTGCCAGCCCCCTCACCGATTCCTCCCAGAGTACAGGAGAACTCACCTGTGCTGCCAGCAAGTCTTTAATCACCCCGGGATCAGTTACGATCTCCCCGCTAGCATTCATCGCCAGAGGAATCTTTGGAACAGCAAACGCATACTTCTGCAAAAACTGTTTCAGCTCCTCACTTACCCCAGCCATCAACGAGGTGTGAAAGGGGCCGCTCACCGCCAGGGTCGCCACTTTTCTGGCGCCGCTGCGGCGAGCCTCGGCGATCGCCTCTTCCAGGGCGGCTTTTTCTCCGGAGATGACAATCTGATTGGGGGCGTTGAAGTTGGCCGGTTGCACCACTCCCACCCCCCTGGCTCTGACCCGGAGGCAGATCTCCGCCACCGTTGACCGTTCCAAGCCGATCACCGCAGCCATGCCGCCCCGGCCGGACGCCGCCACCTGGTCCATCATCTCCGCACGTTTGTTGACGATCTCCAGCGCTGTAACAAAGGGCAGCACCCCGGCAGCAACCAGGGCTGTATATTCTCCCAAACTATGACCCGCCACCGCCTGGCAAGTCACGCCCTGTTCTCTTAAGACCATGAGGATGGCCACACTGACCGTAATCAGCGCCGGTTGGGTATACCTCGTTCTGTTCAACAGTTCTGCGGGCCCCTCGGTACACCACTCGAGCAGTGGATACCCGGTAACCTGCCTGGCTTGCTCAAAGATCTCTGCCGCTGACCGGTGCAGCCGGGCCAGTTCCGCACCCATTCCTACATACTGGGAGCCCTGCCCCGGAAAGACAAAAGCCCGTCTCAATATTTAGCCCACCCCCAAATTGCCGTCTCTGTTGAAGATCATCGCCGTCAGGCTTCATGGTGGCGATCGTACCCTTCGCTCAGGGACTCGACCAGTTTTTCCTGCACCGCCTTGCTGGCAAAACAAATGGCGTTTTTAATCGCCCGGGCCCTGGATGAGCCGTGGCAGATAATGCTCAAGCCCTGGACACCTAATAGCGGGGCGCCCCCGTATTCCGCATAGTCAAGCTTGCGAAACAGGTCGCTAAAAGCAGGTTTCACCAACAGGCCACCGAGCATCCGCAGGGGATTTCGCTTCAACTCATCCCTGATCAGGCCGGTGAGCGTCGAGACGATCCCCTCGGTCAGTTTCAAGGCAATGTTACCGATAAATCCGTCGCAGACGATCACGTCGACATCGGCGGTTAAAAAATCCCGTCCTTCAACGTTGCCGATAAAGCGCAGGTCTCCCTTTTCGGCTAGAGCCTGATGGGCCTCGATGACCGCCTCGGTTCCCTTGGTGGGCTCGCTGCCCACACTGAGCAGGGCCACTCTGGGATTGCTGATGCCGAGCACCTGCCGGGCATAGCAGCTACCCAGATAGGCGAACTGGATCAGGTGGTTAGCTTTGGCGTCGACGTTGGCGCCCGAATCGATCAGCACCTTGGGCCCCTTGGGGGAGGGAAAAACGGTGGCAATACCTGGACGTTCCACGCCGGGTAGCCTGCCAAGGGTAAAAAGAGCCGCTGCCATCTGCGCCCCGGTATTGCCAGCCGAGATCATGGCAGCCGCCTCTCCGTCTTTGACCAGCCTGGTGGCCACGACCAGCGATGAGTTCTTTTTACGCCTGACCGCTGTTGCCGGATGTTCAGCCATGGAGATTATCTCATCAGCAGGCCTCACGGTAATTGCTGACGGGGGGTAGCGGAATTTCTTCAATTCTGACCTGACTAACTCCTCGGGTCCTACCAGAATTACCTCGGCCCCCTCGTTGACCGCCTGAACAACACCCTTGACGATCTCTGCTGGAGCGTAATCGCCCCCCATGGCATCAACTGCAATGATCACAGCTCCCTCATCTCCTTCGCTACGACCGTAAAGCGCCCCCTGCTCACCTCTACGTTGCCTACCCGGGAATCCACCTTGATAATAAAGTTGCTGCCTCGCTGGCCTACTACCTGAGCGTTGGCCACAACCTTATTTTTTAAATACACCGGGGTTAAATAGCGCACGTAGGCGCTGCCGGTCAACACGACGTCTGCATTGATCAGCGCCACCGCTAAAGAATTCGCCTGGGCAAAGAGATAATGCCCACGCAAGATCTGGGTTTTAGAAAATACCATATCCTTTTTTACTTCCAGCACCGAGATGCCTCTTTTGCCTATCTCCAACTCTAAAAGATCACCGATCAGTTCACCGGTAGCCAGTGAGCGGATCTGGCCATAATACTGTTCGGCCACCTCCTTGGTCCGTGCCCGCAACTCCGAAATACCGAGTTCCAGCCGGTCCAGACGGACGGTAGGAACGCTCACCGACAACAGCTCTGCTAGTTCTTCATCGGTCAGAAACGGATTTTCCTGCAGTTGTTGGACCAGGAGTTGCTGTCGCTCCCGTTTGTGCTGGTTCCTAGATAAAACCATCGCTACCCAACTCCTGTTTATATAACCTATTATTATTACTTGGTAATAATCAAAGTATAATCTACCAAAATAAAAAAGACAAGCAGGTTTACACCCGGTTGTCTTTGACTTTTTCAAACATAATAGCCGCCGGTTATTTTTCCAGCACCTCGCGCTCACGGTAATACCCGCATGCCTGGCAAACCTGGTGAGCCATTTTCGGTTCATGGCAGCGCGGGCAACTAGCCACAGCCGGGCTGGCGATCTTGATCATCGCTCTCCGCTGGTTTTTACGGGCCTTCGATGTTCTTCTTTTTGGTACACCCATGTGATTACCCCCATTATCCTCAAGTTTTTATGTGTTTTAAATAATCATCCAATACCGCCAGCCTGGGGTCCGGCGCCGGTGGACCACAGTCGCACTGGCCAGTGTTGCGGTTGCAGCCGCAACTAGGGCATAAACCCTTGCAGTCCGGGTGGCATACCGGTTTCATCGGCAGGGTCAGGATCAGGCTCTCGATGATCAGTTCGCTCAGATCGATCTGGTCGCCATGATAGACCCGTCCTGATTCTTCCAGATCATCAGGGCTGATCGTGCCTGCAGCATAGTAAGTCTCCTCAAAAGAAGTGTCGATGGGAATGGAAAAGGGCGTGAGACACCGGCTGCA
>JBEKKU010000157.1:0-4373 GCA_050010575.1 Thermacetogeniaceae bacterium
CCGGGCGGGGTAGGGGGTGGCTGCGATGGAGCCGTCAGTGCTGATCGCCGCCAGGGATGATTTTGCCAAGGGCGACCCGGTGCAGATGGCGAGGCTGAGCCAGTCTGAATACCTGCCTGAGCGGCAGGCGCTCAGGCTCTGCTATTTGAACAGCTTTTACGAGGTGGCCTATCCTGGCGGGACAATCATGGGGGATCAGGCGGGCAAGCTGACCCATAGTGAAGAGGCCCTGCTGCTGCAGTATCTCAGCCAGGCGAGCGGCGCTCCCCAGGCGGGGCGTTGGATCGCCTTCGCCGAACTTCCCAACGGGATGCTGCACGATACTCCCTTCAGGGCCGAGGGGATCGCACCCCTGGTGCAGGTGTTTGAGGGGCAGCCGCAACAATTGATCATGGCGGCCCAGCGGCTGGGAGGATCTGCAATCAAGCTGGCCGGGGATGTGGCAGTTGTCATTCCTGTTTTCCCAAGAATTTTGTTGGCAGTAACTCTCTGGCTGGGGGACGAGGAGTTTCCGGCTAAAGCCAACATGCTCTTTGATGCTGCGGCGCCCAGGTACCTCTCCACCGCAGCCCTCTATGTGCTCGGTGTCGACCTTTCCGTGCACCTGCGGAAGCAAGCGGCTGGACAGGAATAAAAGCCTCCGGGATCTTTCATAATAAAGACGTTGTCAAATATCCGCAAACGGAGGGATTCATGTGTTCGACCTACACCCAGCCTTCAGCATCAATCCTGTTCCCAGCCGTGTCGGCGATAAAGTAAAAATCAAGTACCACGGATTGCTGGCCAGTTCAGGCGCCGACCAGATCTGGCTGCACACCGGTTACGGGGCAAGCAGTTGGCAGGATGAATACGATTATCACATGAATAGGGCCTCGGAAGGCTTTGAACAGACCGTGGATATTAACCGTGAAGGGCAGTTCAATTTCTGCTTCAAAGATGGCGCCAACAGCTGGGACAACAATAACAATCTCAACTGGAGCTACCAGATCAGGCGTTAGGAGAAAATGGGCTCATCCACTATCGGATGAGCCCATTTTAAGATCGTTCCTGCGCTAAAACCGCCTCAGTGCAGCGTTATTAGTGCAGGGATTTTTTATAGTCGTCGGGACCCTCGAACCCAAGGAGCTTATGCAACTCCTCCTGTTGGCTCTCGTCGATCAGTTCATCGACAGATATGGTATAGTCGGCTACTTTTTCGGAGATATACATCTTGGCGCCGGTTCTCAGGGCCAGGGCGATGGCATCGCTGGGGCGAGAATCCACGACGATCTCGCCAGAAGCGGTCTGCAGGTACATCTCTGCGAAATAGGTGCCATCCTTGATATCGTTGATAATCATGCTGCGCACGGTCACACCCAGGTGCTCGCACAGCGATTTGATCAAGTCGTGGGTCATCGGGCGCGGCGCCAGGACGCCCTGGATAGCCATGGCGATGGCCTGCGCCTCAAAGGGCCCTACCCAGATCGGCAGGACGCGCTGTTCGGATTCGTCTACCAGCAATACCACGGGGCTCAGCGACAGATCGAAGGCGATCTCTTTTACCAGCACCGGAATCATGATACAGCATCCCTCCAGGCCTTGCTCAATCAAAAATCCCACCGTTCCGAAAAAGTGCCTGCTCTATTGTATGAACCCCGTTCAACATTTTTCTTAGCACTGAAAGAAGATTCTCACTGCTGTAAGCTACCGGCACGTTAGACTAATTTCCCGATCATGTTCATAGAATTCTCGAAGGAGATGAACAATTCCTCTATCACCCAGTCCGGGTTTAGATGAAGATAATTCTTATTTGTTTCTAAGGATTATATTGGATAATAGTAATAGAATCATGGTAAAGAGATCAAGCTGCAACAAAGGTAAGGAGATCAACAGATCGGCAATGACCCGCAAGATGCAAAATAGCAGAAAGGAGGCGCAAACACCTATGTACAGAATTCCAGGGGGCCCAATGATGCATAACCCTTTATCGACGCCGTCAATTATCCTAAACTGTCTATTTATGCTGATCACACTGGCCGGCTTTGCCTTTTTTGTGGTTACAGCATGGCGATTCATGCGTGCGCATGAACAGTTGGCTAGTGCCGTCAAGGATATTGCCATAAGCGTAAAACCAAAAGAATAGAGACCATAGCGAGACATATAAATGCCCCGGGGCCGCTTTCGGCTACCGGGACTTTTATTTTAAACGGCAATGTGTTATTAAATGTTATAGGCGCTGTCCTCTGCTCGATTGGACCCTGGCCGGGCAGAATGCTTCTATGGTCTGGTTGCAAGCAAATGACTAATATAGATAAACATATGCTTATTTCGACATATTCCAGAAAAAATAGTAGAGCAAACTACCGTATCAAGAAAATCGTTGCGTGAGTATCCAGGAAGTGCGGCATCCAGGATGAGCAACTGCTAATTCCGTACGACGGTGAAATCATAGCATTTTAGCTACCGCTTATCCACCAAAAAGCAGTTGGTTAGGGTTGCTTTTTGGCTTGGTCGTAATCTCGAACACCTAGATAGTTTTTAAGCGCATCCTGAAGTAAATGAGAAATAATATATACTTTTCTATTTAAAGTCCGATATACATAGAAAGCATATAAAACTCAAGGAGGTTTTGGGATGAGCATATCGTCAGTATCTTCCACATCAACAAATACTGCTTTGACCGGAAGCAATAATAGTTTGAAACAGCTTGAAGCCCAGGAGGCAAAAATTCAGCAGCAAATACAAGAGGAGAGCACCAGCCGTGATGATGCTAAAACAAAGCAGCAAAAGGTCCAACTATTGCAAAACCAGATAGAGATGATCCAGATGCAAATACAGCAAATTCAGCAAAATCAGGCGGCAGGAACCGGTCAGAATAGCATTGCCAAACAGCAGACAGCAACGGCTACTGTGAACAGCTCCAACACAGTGAACGCTAATAACAAAGGAATTGATGTTCTGGCTTAATGGCGTGATCTCCGCGCTTTTCCGGGATCAAGAGGCGCCGGTGTTACAATTTTATTAAATGGTTGCTATTTAACTTCTTGCTCAGCAGTATATTTAGTGTAAAATATAACAAAGAGATCAGGGTGGCCACAATGGCTGCCGGGTCTTTTTTGTTTTTTGCCCTAAATTTCCGGTCAGATAAATTAATTAAATTCTAAGGCTTTTCTTAAGAGTTTTTTAAGGTAGTGATAATAAGCTCATAATGCATGAAGATTATGAAATGAAAGAAGTGAAATAATGAAAAATAGCGACAAATGGCTTATGATTGGTATTACAATGGCCTTTTTCCTGATCATTATTATGGGTGTGGCAAGGGGCGCATAAGCTCTCAACCAACACTTCTGTTCCACAAGTCTCTATAGTCTCGTATCAGTCTTCCTAAAAACCGAGTAAACGTTCAATTATAGAAGAGGGGGCGGTCGAAGCAGCGGTATTGCACTGCCTCTGCCAGGTGCAAGGGCTCGATCTGCTCGGAGCCGGCCAGCATTTTAGCTACCGCTTATCCACCAAAAAGCAGTTGGTTAGGGTTGCTTTTTGGCTTGGTCGTAATCTCGAACACCTAGATAGTTTTTAAGTGCATCCTGAAGGATGTGGGAAAAGTTCACTTTGCGACTTTCGCCCAGGTCGTTGAGCCATTTAGGCAGAGTCAGGGTTTTATTGATTGCTTTGTTAGCCATCTTGTCCCGAATAGGTGGCAATAATGCTTCGATAAGGCTGACAAACCCTCCGGGCGGAACTTCAATCTTGTTGGGCGGAGTGGGGTCTGGAATGGGATCGTCATCATCCTCCATTCCCCAGAGGTGAAGTTCCAGGGCCTCTTTGGCCATAGCATAAGATTCTTTGATGGTATCGCCCTCAGTAACGATGCCGGACAAATCGGGAAAGGTGATGCAATATCCGCCTTCTTCACACGGGTCGAACACTGCAGGAAAAATATATTTATCCATGTTTTGCTCCTTTTTTAATATATTAATTTCTTAGCCTCTGAGCCTGGCAGGGCTTTTATTTTAACCCCGCCTGCTTGAGGATTGACTCTACAGTTTTGTATTTCAGGTTTTTCTTCGGATGTGGCACTGTTACCTTGCCGGATTTTGTTGGGTGAATTAGGTGTATGTGTGAGCCCTCTTGACCTTTTTCCACCCACCCATCTTCGTGGAGTATTCGTAGTATTTCCCTGGATGAGTAAGGTTTTATTATTGCCACCGCCTTAATAATAACACATGTGAATACACGTGTCATCGCTTATGATAGGATATAGTTCATGCTAGATAAGAAATACCGGGGATCGCTTTTAGGGGACCCTGTTCAATCGAAGAGGGGGCGGTCGAAGCAGCGGTATTGCACTGCCTCTGCCAGGTGCAAGGGCTCGATCTGCTCGGAGCCGGCCA
>JBEKKU010000158.1:0-4324 GCA_050010575.1 Thermacetogeniaceae bacterium
ATCCCGGTGGTCATGAGCGCCAAAGAGTTGCAGATCCTGCGGCCGCTGTGCGAGGAGATCATCCAGTCTATCGAGCAGGAAACCGGTGTACACCTGGAGATTCCGATCGGAACCATGATCGAGCTGCCCCGGGCCTGCGTCACTGCCGACGAGATCGGCCAATACGCCGATTTCTTCTCCTTTGGCACCAACGACCTGACCCAGACCACCCTGGGCTTCAGCCGGGACGACGCCGAGGGCAAGTTTATTCCACAGTATATCGAGCAGAAGATCCTGTCCAACAACCCCTTTGCAGTGTTGGACCGGGGCGGTGTCGGCAAGCTGATCAAGCTGGCGGTGGAACTTGGCCGGGGCGTCAATCCCAAGATCAAGCTGGGGATCTGCGGCGAGCACGGCGGCGAACCCAGCTCCATCGAGTTCTGCCACCTGAACGGCCTGACCTATGTGAGCTGCTCGCCATTCCGGGTACCCATCGCCAGGTTGGCAGCAGCCCAGGCCACCATCAGCAACAAGCAAGAAAGAGATGTCTAGCCTAAAAAAACGACTGAATTTTGTTATAAAGCGGAGAGAGGCGCCGGCTTAAACCGGCGCCGCTCTCCGCGACAGGGGACGGTTCTTTGTCGCACCTGTCGCTGCCCGGCTAGGACGTTTTAGCCAGCACGGCGTTGACTCCGAGGAAGCGGCCGATATCGGCGACTTCGGACTCAACCCCTGCATAGATATCTGGCGGGAGACTGTCGAAGGGTTGCACGGACATTTCCAGGTGATTCTTGCGCCGCTTGATGCTCCATGTTCCCTGCACGCGGCCGCCCACCAGCAAAACCGGGTGAATGGCGCCGCCGCCGGCATTGATGCGCTTGGCATATTCCGGCGTCACTATCAGGTGGCGGCTGGCATATCCTAGCAGGCAGGTGTCATAGGCAGGCAGCAGGCGCACGCTGGGGGAGTGGGCGGGTAGTTCGTCCAGCCAGGGGATCTGTGTTTTGAGCATCCAGGCGGGCAGTCCATCGATCGACACTTCGGTCAATTCGCCTGCGATGAGATTCCACGCCCTGCGCACCTTGCTGGCGTTCAGTCCGGACCAGGCGGCCAAGTCTGCGGGACCTGCCGGACCGTAAGCGCTAAGATAACGGCGGGCGATGGTGGCCAGGGAGTCATCCTGCGTTAGGGGTTGTCCCCGGTCAGTCCAACCATCAATCAGCACGCAGGCCGGTTCATTGCCCCGATGCGGCCCCAGGCAGAGTATTCCGTCAAGCGCCGCTCTGCTGATGAGGTGGTAGAGCGCCTGGCCTTCGGCTGCAATGTCGTGGGTGCTCA
This sequence comes from Thermacetogeniaceae bacterium, assembly GCA_050010575.1. GTDB lineage: Bacteria > Bacillota > DSM-12270 > Thermacetogeniales > Thermacetogeniaceae > Palsa-1188. Next base: position 1,318 of record JBEKKU010000158.1, read on the forward strand.
AGTGCTGGGCGATCTCGCTGCGGGTCAGGGGGCCACGGCTGGCTAGCGCCTCCCGAATTGCTTGGATGGCGGCAGCGCTAAAATCCTCATCCAGTCCCAGCTCGATATATCTCCGGCGGTTGGTCGCAATCCGGCTGGGACCTAGTAGCGGCAGCAACCATCCGAGATCGTGCGCAGCCAGCAGATGCAGGGTGCCGCGCTGGCCCCAGGTTCGTACCACCGAGCGTTCTTGCCAGAGGGCGCTCTCAACGCTGGCAGACGTCAACTCGATACTGCGGACCCGTACTGCGAGCATGGCTGCAGATAGATCCTGGGCCTGCAACCCGCACACCTTCTGTACAACCTGTTTTACGGAAGAGCTGCCCTCCCGCCGGCATTCCAGCCCCTGGGCGCGAGTCCGCAGCAGGCGCACCTGATTATCGGATAGCGAAATTGTCATCGGGTTGCTCCTTTATGTCATCGATATTGGTGCTGGAGATCGGGGCTTGACTTGAGCAGGTGGCGATATTAAGCCTTTCCATTTTGATTCCATCGTAACATAAACAAGCAGTTTGCACTATCAAGCCCCGATCTTACATCCAATAAATACCGGACACCCGTTAATTCTTTTTTTAATATTGAAGGAACCTGGTGGCGGGAAGCAGTATATAAATAATGAGTATTGGTTGACTGGGCGGAGTATCCATGATCAATCTGGCGCCAGTGGCGCCGAAAGGTAGTGGTAGCATTGCTGATTACAGCTATCAACGGCAGTCCTAATCGGGACGGCAACACCGCCCTGCTGCTTCGGGAGGCGCTGGCAACAGCCCGGGAGTTGGGGGCGGAGACCCGGCTGCTCAACGCGGCGGAGGTGCTGGCTGACCTCGATCAGCCTTTCTGTGAAGCCTGCTCTAACCCCTGCAATGCTGCCTGCGCCGAGGGCAACAGGCTAGGCGAGGCGCTTGATTTGTTGCGGCAGGTAGACGGCCTGATCATCGGCAGCCCGGTCTACTTCGGCACCATCACCGGCCAACTGGCTGCCTTCTGGGACAAGACCAGGACGATCCGCCGGGACCGGGCTCTGCTCAACGTGGTGGGCGGCGCGGTCTCGGTGGCCGGTTCCCGCTACGGTGGCCAGGAGACCACCATCAAGGTCATCCACGGCCTGATGCTGGTGCAGGGCCTGATCATCGTCGGGGACGGGCACCGGGAGTTTGATTGCGGCCACCATGGCGTCTGCTCCCAGCAGCCATCCGGGAGCGACACCGATGCCGTTGACCGGGCACGGATCCTCGCCAGGCGTATCGTCGAAGTGGCCCGGGCGACCGAGGGCTTGCGGCGCCGCTAGCGAGGAGGCGATTTTTTGGCTTATCCGAATGTCAGACAGGAGATTGAAGCGCGGGAGAAGACATACTTCTCCCGCTATGCGGCTCTGAGCGCCAATTCCCGCGGGCGCCTCGTCTACGAGGAGCCCTGTCTGGTGAGGACCGACTACCAGCGCGACCGGGACCGGATCATCCATTCCAAATCTTTTCGACGCCTGAAACACAAGACCCAGGTCTTCATCGCCCCGGAGGGCGACCACTACCGGACGCGCCTGACCCATACCCTGGAGGTGGCCCAGATCTCCCGGACCATCGCCCGGGCGCTGCGGTTGAACGAGGACCTGACCGAGGCGATCGCCCTGGGGCATGACCTCGGCCATACCCCCTTTGGACATGCCGGGGAGGAGGCCCTGGGCGAGGTCTACCCGGCCGGTTTCCACCATAACGAGCAGAGTCTGCGCATCGTCGACCAGCTGGAGGGGGACGGCGGCCTCAACCTGACTTGGGAGGTGCGGGATGGCATCCTCCACCACACTGGGCACGGCCTGCCGGCTACCCTGGAGGGGCAGATCGTCAGGATTGCCGACCGGATCGCTTACATCAACCACGACATCGACGATGCCCTGAGGGCGGGGGTCATCCAACCCGAGGATCTACCCCCGGAATGTATAATGGTGCTCGGCGACCGCCATCGTTCGCGGATCAACAACATGGTCCTGAGTATGGTGGAGCACAGCCTGGACCAGCCGGAGATCCGGATGGGTGCAGAGGCCCAGCGGGCGACTGATGCTCTGCGCAGCTTCCTGTTCGAGCGGGTCTACATCGGCTCTCTGGCCAAGAAGGAGGAGCAGAAGGCCCGGCGGATCATCAAGATCCTCTACCAGTACTACGTGCAGGATCCGTCAGCCCTCCCCGAGGATCAGCGCAAGAAGATCCCGGACGAGGGCGTGGAGCGGTGCGTGGTGGATTACGTGGCTGGGATGACCGACCACTTTGCCATCAAGATGTTCGAGGTCTATTTCCTGCCCTTCTCCTGGCCATTTACCGAGGGCGAACTCAACCTCAAGCAGTTCTATCCCCGATAGCTGGAATAAGCAGGAACTGCCGGAAAAAACGGCGAATTGATTACCTGTCTAGTTCATAACCGGCCGGGACAACGACCGGCAGCGCTAGATAATCATGGCTGGCATGAGGTGGTTTTTAGATGGCGGGCCTGGTGCCTGCGGATTTTATAGAGACGGTCCGGAGCCGGACCGATATCGTCGAACTGATCGGCGAGTACGTGATGCTGAAGCGGGCTGGCCAGAACTACCTGGGATTGTGTCCCTTCCACCAGGAGAAGACCCCGTCCTTCACGGTGTCACCGTCCAAGCAGATCTTCTACTGCTTTGGATGCAGTACAGGGGGCAGCGCCTTCAACTTTTTGATGAAGCGGGATCACCTCACCTTCCACGAGGCGGTGGAGGTGCTGGCGCACCGTCTTGGCCTGGAACTGCCGGAACCGGCGGGCGCCCACCAGGGTGGGCGCCTCCAGTCAGAGCGCGAGCGCAGCCGCAGGGAGCACTACGACCTGAACGCCCAGGTGGCAGCCTATTACCATCAGATCCTGACCGAGGACCGGGTGGCCGACCAGGCCCGGGCATACCTGACCAAACGGGGGCTGCGCCCACAGACCTGGGACCAGTTTACCCTGGGGTTTGCCC
>JBEKKU010000159.1:0-4289 GCA_050010575.1 Thermacetogeniaceae bacterium
CTGGAACCGGATAGAGAAGATTAGCTGGTAACCTGGATCCGGCGCCGGGCAGTGAGGTCTGCCTTGGGGCACCGCACCTCCAGGATGCCGTTGCTGTATGACGCAGAGCAGTGCTCAGCACGCACGTTGGTCGGGAGGGAAACGGTACGGTAGATGCTGGTGGCAGTCATCCCGGGGATTCCCGCAGTGCTGGCGCTGATGGTGACCGAGTCATCGGTGACCGTGAGGTTCAACTGGTTCGGATTGATGTTCGGCAGTTCCGCCGCTATCACCACGTCACTGTTGGTCTCACTGAGGTCTACCCGCGGCTGGGCCAGGCCGGAAGAGGCGAACGAGACGCCTTGCTGATTGATGCCGCCCCAGCTCAGCCCAGGATTATAGCTGGACTGGAAGCCTGTTGCAGCCGGATTGATGCTGGACTGGAACCCGGGCGTCTGGTTGATCCCGATCAGACTCGGATTGACCGAAGAGAACGCCGGGTTGATCAATCCCTGCCAGAGGCCCGCTCCTGTGGGGGAGAAGCCATAGTTGATGCTGCTCGGGAAGTTCTGGGAAATTCCGCTCACACCTGTAAAGCCGTAGGGATTCACGTTATACATGTAGCTAGACAACCTCCTCAATTTTCAAACAGATTTGAAAACCAGGTTTTGCTATCTGACAATTTTACCCCCACGGCTGTTATTATTTGAAATATGACCGTGATTATGCACTCGTTGACCAGCGGCCGCGCGCTTCGGTGATCACCAGGCGCTCTGCGGCTGGATGATCTGGAAGTAACAATTGACCAGAATGGAGATTCTTGTTATGATGACACATGAAAAAGGCTTGAGAACATTGAGGCGGAGTTATGGAAAATTCGGGTACGGTATTGATGCCCGGCGGGGTTAGGGACCTGCTGCCTGCCGAGGCCCAGTGCAAGCGGGAGCTGGAAAACCGGCTGCTGGCCCTGTTTGCTTCCTGGGGATACCAGGAGGTGGTCACACCCACCTTCGAATACTATGAGGCTTTGGCGCCGGCCATGGGAGCGCTGCTGCATGACCACCTCTACCGGTTTATAGACGACCGCGGGCAGATCATGCTGCTCCGGCCGGATATGACCACTCCCATTGCCCGGTTGGTCAGCACGCGGCTCCGGGATCAGCAGTTACCCCAACGGTTCTGCTACGTCACCAACATTTTCCGGCGCGATGATCAGGCCGGGCAGCAGCGCGAGTATTATCAGGCAGGGGTAGAACTGCTGGGTGCCGCCAGCCCCTCTGCAGACGCCGAGGCCCTCAACCTGGCAGGCGAGGCCCTCAGGCTGTCGGGAATCGGCGAGTTCCGGTTGGCTGTGGGGCAGGTCGACGTCTTGTCCGGAGTCCTCGAGGGCTCCGGTTTTTCAGAACCTGAGCAGGAGCAGGCGAAACAAGCCCTGAGCCACAAGGACCTGGTGGCCTGGGAACGCCTTGTCTCTTCAGCCCGCTTGAACAGCGCCAGCCAGGAGATTATGGCGAACTTGCCCTACCTGCATGGTGGTATCGAGGTGCTGGAGCAGGTGGACGGTTTCATCAGCAACCCCCGGGCTCAGGATGGTCTGGCCGGCCTGCGCCAGGTATGGCGGATCCTGACCGATTGCGGCTTTCGGGAAGAGTTGTACATCGACCTTACCCTGCTCAGGGGCCTGAACTACTATACCGGGATCGTTTTTGAGGGGTATGCGCCAGGGGTTGGCTATCCGATCTGCGGTGGCGGCCGGTATGATGAACTGCTGTCCAGATTCGGCTTCCCCTGCCCGGCTACAGGCTTTGCCCTGAGCATCGAAAAGATTATAGCAGCATTGGAGAAGAAGGGTCTACCGGAGGATGGCGTACCGGATTACTTTCTCGCCGGTACAGATTCTTGCCAGTTGTTTAAAAAGGCCAAGGCCCTGCGATCGGCGGGCTACAGCGTGGAGATCGCCGTTAATTCCCTCCCGGTTGCCGAGGCGATCGCCTATGCGTCACGCAAGGGAATCCCCCATATTATAGTGGAAGATTAGCTTGTTACAGGAGATGCCAGGATGAGCCAGGCTATGATTACGTTTGCCCTTCCCAAGGGGCGCCTCTTGGAGATCGCCCGTTCCCTGCTGCAGGAGGCCGGGCTGATGCACAACAGCATGGATGAGAATGGGCGCCGGCTAATCTGCGTGGATGAGGAGGCCGGAATACGCTATCTCATCTGTCGCGCTGCCGATGTGCCCACTTTTATTGAAAATGGAGCGGCCGATCTCGGTATTGCGGGCAAGGACGTGATCCTGGAGCAGGGCAAGGATATCTGCGAGCTTCTGGATCTACAGGCTGGGGCCTGCCGGTTTATGGTGGCGGTGCCAGCCGAACGGCAGCAGGATTTTGCCGGAGGCCTCTCCGGCTACGTCGCCCGCTACGGGCAGTTGCGGGTGGCTACCAAGTTTCCCAGGGTTGCCCAGAGTTACCTCTACAGCCAGGGTCTCCCGGGGGAGATTATCAAGCTTTCCGGTAACGTGGAACTCGCCCCGCTGGTCGGTCTGGCCGAGGTGATCATCGATCTGGTCTCCTCCGGCCGCACCCTGAAGGAGAATAACCTGGTGCCGGTGGCGGAGATCGCCGGAGCGACCGCCAGGCTGGTGGCCAACCGGGTAGCCTACCGGCTTAAATTCGAGCGCCTGGCCGCCATCGCGATGGCCATCAGGAGCGTCATGGGGAGGGGAAATAGTGTCTAGAAAGGGAAGCGTCAAGCGGACGACGGGAGAGACCAGCGTCAGTGTCTGTCTGAGCCTTGACGGTAAGGGGGAGTTTCAGGGCAGCACGGGAGTCGGCTTTCTGGATCACATGCTGCACCTCTGGGCGCGCCATGGCCTGTTTGACCTGGCCCTGGAGGCAACCGGTGACCTGCAGGTTGATGCCCACCACACCGTCGAGGATATCGGCATCTGCCTGGGACAGGCATTCAGCACCGCTCTTGGCAAGAAAGCCGGCATCAACCGCTATGGTTCTGCCCTGCTGCCCATGGATGAGGCCCTGGTGCTGGCGGCGGTGGACATCAGCGGCCGGCCGTTTTTTGCCTACGATATCCAAACCGCCAGCTGGCGGGTGGGTGAGCTGCCGGTGGAACTGGTACCCGAATTCTTCCGGGCTTTTGCCAACAACGCCGGTTTGACCCTGCACCTGCGGCTGCTGGCAGGAACCAACAGCCATCACATCATCGAGGCAGTCTTCAAGGGATGCGCCCGGGCGCTGCGCCAGGCGGTAGCTCCCTCTGGGCCTGATGATCAGGTGCCTTCCACCAAGGGTAGTTTATAAAGCTACAAGGGGAGAGAACGGCAATGATCGTGATTATCGACTATGGCATGGGGAATCTCAGAAGTGTTCAGAAGGCTCTGGAGGGGGCTGGCTACCCGGCGACTATCGTGAACACCCCGGAGGCCCTGAAGCAGGCCCGGGGCATCGTACTCCCCGGAGTGGGCGCCTTTGGCGACACCATGGACAATCTCCAGAGCCTGGGTCTGGATACAGCTATAAAAGAGGAGATCGCTAGCGGCAAACCCTTCCTGGGTGTTTGCCTCGGGCTACAGGTGCTCTTTGAGAGCAGCGAGGAGATGGGAACCCATCCGGGGCTGGGAATTCTGCCTGGCCGGGTGCGGCGATTCGCCGGAGATCTCAAGGTGCCCCATATGGGCTGGAACCAGGTGGACCTCCGGCAAGGGCAGAACAATCCACTGTTTCAGGGCATTCCTGACCACTCCTATTTCTATTTTGTCCATTCCTACTACGTGGAGTCGGACGATGACGCCATCATCAGCGGTACCACTGATTACGGCGGCGCCTTCACCAGTATGATAGCCCGGGGCAACCTGTTTGGGGTGCAGTTCCACCCGGAGAAGAGCAGCGACCTGGGACAGCGGGTATACGCCAACTTTGGGAAGCTGGTGGCGGGATGCTGATCTTTCCGGCGATCGACCTCCGGGGTGGCCGGTGCGTCCGGCTGTTGCAGGGTCGCCCCGAGGAGGAGACCGTTTACGGGGCAGATCCGGTAGCCATGGCCCGGCGCTGGGCTTCCGGCGGGGCGGAGTGGCTGCACCTGGTGGACCTGGACGGAGCTTTTGCGGGAGCCCCGCAGCAACTGGAGATAGTCAAAGAGATCGCCGCCGCGGTGGATATTCCGGTGCAATTGGGCGGTGGGTTGCGCACCCTCGAGCAGATCGCCTCAGCCCTGGCGGCGGGCGTGGCCAGGGTGATCCTGGGAACGATCGCCGTCACCGACCCCGGACTGGTCCGGGAGGCCTGTGCCACTTT
>JBEKKU010000160.1:0-4197 GCA_050010575.1 Thermacetogeniaceae bacterium
AAACAGCGCATATTGCCATGTGACTTCCTCCTTGAATGCAGGCTGTACTGTTCATCTGAAGCGCCCGCAAGCGGGCACCCGCCGGGCGCGGACCCGGCACCGTTGATGTTCGCTTTGCTCATATTTAGGAAGCAAGGCTTCAGAGCCTGCAATGCTCACAAAACCTATTCTAACAAAAAGGAGCGGCGCTGGCAATAAAAAGGGACAACTTGTCCGTGTCAAGATCCATTTGTATTATCCTCCCATTGTATCTGTCTGAGGAGGGATGACATTTTCCTTGAAGAGTTATACCATGACAATATCACTGACCGACGACAAGTATAGATCAGAGTTCTTGTTGTAACCACATCTTTAGCATATAATCAAGTGTGAATTCATACTCCGTGTAAAGGAGGCTGAATTGTGGGCCAAAAAACAAGAACCGAGTACGGTATCATCGAGGTTTCCAGCGAGGCCCTGGCTACCATTGCCGGTGCAGCGGCCGTGCGTTGCTATGGCATTGTGGGCATGGTCTCCAAAGGGTTCCGCCAGGGCGTATCGGAAATCCTGGGGAGGGATGACCTGAGCCAGGGTGTCGATGTCAACCTGGAGGGCGATGAAGTAAAAATTGATCTGTATGTGATCATGTGTTATGGGGTCAAGATCGCCGAAATTGCCACCAGCATCATGGAGACGGTTTGCTATGAGGTTGAAAAAATGACCGGAATACGCCCTGCTGAAGTAAATATCAACGTGACAGGAGTCAGGGTTTTTTAGTAATTGTCGAGGAGGAACAAGTTTGGTCTTGGAGGGCGTCACTGGAGAACAGTTGAAACTACTTTTTGAAGGCGGTCTGGCCTTCCTTGCCGATCACCAACAAGAAATTGACAGGCTGAATGTTTTCCCGGTGCCTGACGGAGACACCGGTCGCAATATGTACCTGACCATGCAGGCGGCAGTACGGGAGTTGAAGCAGGCCAATACCTCCAGCCTGAGTGGCATCTGCGAGGCGCTGGCCAAGGGCTCCCTGATGGGCGCCAGGGGCAATTCCGGTATCATTCTATCTCAGCTAGTGCGCGGGTTTGCCGATGGGGTCAGGGGTGATGATGAGCTTTCGCTGACCCAATTTGCCAAGGCCTGGCAGTCAGCGGTTACTACGGCCTACCATGCGGTGATGACGCCGGTGGAAGGGACGATGTTGACTGTTGCCAGAGGGTTTTCCCAGGGCATTAATGATGCCGCCAAAACAGAGTCCAATTTGAAGGAGCTGCTGTTATTGGCCATTAAGAAGGGAAATGAGACGTTGCGACTGACTCCCGAACTGCTTCCGGTGTTGAAAAAGGCCGGTGTGGTGGATGCCGGTGGCAAGGGACTGATGGTCTTTCTCGAAGGGGGTTTGCAGGCTCTGGGCAATGGCAGCTACTCTCCGCTGACCGTTACTCCGCAGGAGCCGGCGGAACAGTTCCCTATTCAGGATGATGATGAGGAAGACTTTGATTATACCTACTGTGTGGAATTTCTGGTGCAGGGAGACCCGCATTGCGTGAAAATGTTGCGCAACACCCTTCAGGGCTATGGCGGGAGCTTGATCGTTGGCCAAATCGATGACATGATCAAGGTTCATGTCCATTCCAACCACCCTGGACAGGTATTGGAGTACTGCCTGCAGCGGGGGACCCTCCATAATATACATATAAACAACATGCGTGACCAATGGAAACAATCCCACGGGGGAGCGGCCCAAAGCCTGGATCATGACGAGGCGAAGAGCGCCCCCGGGGAGGTCCTGACTCCTGACTTACCCGCCAACCCACAGGAGATTGGCGTGTTGGCGGTAGCAGCCGGAGAGGGAATAAAGGATATTTTTAAAAGCCTGGGCGCCATGCAACTGATCGAAGGCGGCCAAACCATGAATCCTCCCGTAGAAGAGTTCGTCAGGGCTATCGAATCCATACCCAACCAGCAAGTGCTGATCCTGCCGAATAACAAGAATCTGATCATGGCGGCAGAACAGGCCAAGAAGCTGGTCTCCCGCAGGGTGTCAGTGCTGCCCACCACCAGCGTCCAAGCCGGGATCTCCGCCCTACTGGCTTTCAATGCCTCCCTGGATATGGCTGCCAATACCGAAAAGATGGAGCAGGCGGCAGGACAGATCAAGGCCGCGGAAGTGACCTATGCAGTCCGGGATGCGATTCTGAAAGACCAAGAGATCAAGCAGGGTGATCTGATCGGGCTCTGGCAAGACGATATTGTAACAGTGGGCCAATCCCTGGACCAGGTGGTCCTGGCGCTGGTTGACCAGATGCTGGGTGAACAGGACGAACTGGTGACACTGCTGGCAGGCAATGGAGTAACTCCGGAAGAGACCGACCGGATCGCCTCGTTGATTCGCCGCAACCACCCGCAGATTGAATTAGAGGTGCATGAGGGCGGGCAACCGGTCTACTATTTCCTGATCAGCATCGAGTAGCCAATGAACAGCCGGGCCGCATCCATCAAGTTACTAACCGCCAGTGAGTTGGGCAATGTGTCCGTCAACTCTTTACCGCAGCTCGGAGAGGCCAGGGTAAAGCTGCTCGGCAAACTGGGCGTCAGGAACTTATTCGATCTGCTCTACTATCTGCCGCGGCGTTATGAGGACCGGCGGATCAGCCAGGCGGATCAACTGAAACCGGGCGATACCGCCACCGTCAAGGGCGTCATTGCCAAGGTGGAAACATCCTTAACCCGCCGGGGATTGACCATAATCCGGGCCGAACTCAGGACTGGGCAGGGCGCAGTTACGGCCCTCTGGTTCAACCAGCCCTTTTTAAAGAGATCCCTGCGCCGGGGACTGCCGATCACGGTGACCGGAAAAGTTGAATACGGGCTGTTCGGGAGCGAAATTGCGGTTGCCGATTACGAGTTGGGCGATTCCCAAGAAGCAATTCATGTGGGTCGCATAGTACCATTTTATAGTGCCACTGAAGATCTCAGCCAGCGCACCCTGAGAAGGATCATGTACAAGCTGGTCAAACAATATGCGACCTGGGCGAAAGACCTGCTGCCGGCACAATTGAGAGATGAACTGCAGTTGCTGCCGTTGGCGGAGAGCTTGATGCAGGTTCATTTCCCCAGCGATCTGGAAGTTCTGAAAAGGGCCCGGGAGCGCCTGGCCTTTGAAGAGCTTTTTTTATTTCAACTGGGATTGAGGATGATTCAAAACACCATCCAGCTTCAGGGCGTGATGCGCCAGCCCAAGTCGGACCTGTCCGATCTCTTTGTCAGGTCGTTGTCCTTTGATCTGACCCGGGCTCAGAAGCGGGTGCTCGGTGAGATCAGAAAGGACCTGTCCAGCGATCATCGCATGTACCGGTTGGTGCAGGGGGATGTAGGGTGTGGAAAAACGGTAGTGGCCCTGTACGCCCTGTTTTACACTGTGGCTGCTGGCTATCAGGGGGCGCTGATGGCTCCCACCGAGGTCCTGGCAGAGCAGCATTATCTCGGATTGAAAGACTGGGCCGAGCGCCTGGGGGTGCAGGTGGCGGCGCTGACGGGCTCGATCACCAGGCGCGAGCGCGAAGAGCGCCTGGAGGCCTTGAAAAATGGCGGCATTGATATCATTGTAGGCACGCATGCGCTGCTGGAAAAAGAGGTTGATTTTGATAATCTGGGCCTGATCGTCATTGATGAACAGCACCGTTTTGGTGTCCGGCAGCGGGATATCCTGCAGTCCAAGGCTCCCCAGGCCGATGTGCTGGTGATGACCGCCACCCCCATCCCCCGCAGCCTCACGCTCACCTTGTACGGCGATCTGGATCTGTCGGTGATCGACCAACTACCACCAGGAAGGCAGGGGGTTAAGACCTACTTTCTGCCGCCTCCGGAGAAGCAGCGGGCTTACCAGTTTCTGCGCAAGGAACTGGAAGCCGGGAGGCAGGCCTACGTGGTCTGTTCCCTGATCGAGGAATCAGAAAAGCTGGAGGCGGAGGCGGCGGTAAACCGGGCCACCGAATTGCAGGAGGAGTTTCCGGAGTATAACGTGGGCCTCCTGCACGGCAGGCTGAAGATCGAAGAGAAGGCGCGGGTGATGGAGGGTTTCCGGGCCGGGACGGTTCAGATCCTGGTGGCCACAACGGTAATCGAGGTCGGAATTGACGTGGCCAATGCCTCTCTGATCATCATCGAAGGGGTCGAGCGGTTCGGGCTGTCACAGTTGCACCAGCTCCGGGGACGGGT
>JBEKKU010000161.1:0-4113 GCA_050010575.1 Thermacetogeniaceae bacterium
TCGCTAGGTTGCCTGCGCATGTTCAACGACGATATTCTCCAGTTCTTTGACCTGGTCAAGGTCGGCACTCAGGTCGATATCGTCGGACCTCCGCATGAGACCAATATCTGGCGCCGCGTTCTGGGCACCGGTTCCGTCGGGCCTGATGTGGTCTACGTCCAGTTGGCCTTAAAGAAAAAGGGGTTTTATCCCTACCGCTGCGATGGCATGTACGGCCGGTTGTCGGATCTGGGAGTGCGCCGGTTTCAAATACTGGAAGGGTTGCCGGTAACCGGGAAGGTGGATAGAGAGACCAACCTCCGCCTGCTGCAGGAAGATTCTAATAATGAGGCCAGAGAAGAGGCAGGGGTTCCCGGAGACGGCCAAACTAACTGAGCTGCTACCAGCGTCCCCTGGTCAGGCCTGTCCAAAGCCGGTAGACTGCAGCTGAATGACGGAGCAACAGCCAGGAGAAGGGCAGCGCCTGCCAGATCTGCATCTTTTGGCAGTCCCTGGTGGCCAGGCTGGCCACAGTGTCCAGGGCGTGACTATCCATCTGCGACCATAACCGGCAGAGTTTCTCCTCAGCTCGGAGCTTTGGCCGCAGGAAATTACGGACTACAGCCGAGTAGCTCTTCCGGGCCTCGGGAAATTGCCTGTCTGACAGATTGCCTGACCGGGCGGCGATCCACCGGGCGGCAAGTTGTCCCACTGAATAAGAGGTATCGATGCCACCCCCGTGCAGGGGTGAGGCACAACCCGCGGCGTCTCCCGCCAGCAGTACATTGCCGTACTCCAATTGCTCCCGCAGCCTGATCGGCACTATCCCGCCATGCCGCCGCAGCACCCGGCCCTCGATCTGCTCCCTGGCTTTCAATCGGTCAAGCTCCATCCACAGGCGGTCTCCATAACTGTGGGCGCCCTCCTGGAACAGCCCGATTCCAATATTGGCAATCGAACGGCCCTGGGCATCCCGCCCCTTGGGGAAGACCCAGTAATATCCCTCATAGTTGGGGAGCAATACAAACTTCACCCGTTTTCCAAAGCGGGAAAAATCGCCCTCCATCACGTACTGAGCGGTATAGGCGCTGAATTTCCGATAATAATCCCGGAATCCATACTGCAGGGAGGTCAGCGAGGGAGCGCCGCTGGCGTCGATCACCCAGTCGTAGTCTTGCTGCAGGTCGAGAAACCCCTGGCCGTCGATCCGGGTATGTTCATGGATGCGCGCCCCCGCAGCCCGGGCCTGCTCCGCCAGGCTGCGCTGCCATTCAGCCCGGTCAATCATCCAGAACCGGATACCCCTGCACCGGACCTGGTATTCCTGCTCCACCTGGAGCAGCACCTCGTCCACTTTGAAGCGCACCCCGGTCGCGGGTTTGCCCACCTGGTGCATGGTGTCCACAAAACCTTCGGCGCACCTGACGTGGTCACCCACCCTGTTGCGCTCGAAGAGGTCGACTGAAAGCCCCAGTCCAACCGCCTCGATGGCAGCGGCCAGGCCGGCTGGACCGCCACCGACGATACATATTCTGGATTTACCCATCCGCTTATTCAAGCCTCCTCGTTCACACAAACCGGCTAAATTGCCTCAACTATATAATAACCACAAATGCTCCCCCGGCCAAACCCTCAGGCGATCGGCTTGTTGATCCGCTCCTCACCCTTGCTCCGCTCATTAGTCAACCCCGCCCCCCGCAGCACCAGGTAGATGCTCACCAGTACCAGCAGCATGCCGAATACCAGGCCTGCAGTCAATCTCTCGCCCAGGACCGCAGCCGCCAGCAGGCTGGCCAGCAGAGGCTTGACAAAGAAAACGGTGGCGCCCAGGCTGGTGTCCAGCATGGATAGCCCCACGAAGTAGCAGTAGTAAGCCACCGCCGTTACCAGAACCGTCAGGTATAGCAGTTGCGGCCAGATGGACGCATTGAAGGCGAAAACGGGGGTGTGGCGCCAGATGAGCACGGGGATCAGGGCGATGCTGCCAAACAGAAAGGAACAGGCGTTCATGGACAGGCTGCCCAGGCTCAAGGTGATCCTCTTGCCGGCCACGGTGATCACCCCGAAGGTGAGAGCAGATAGTACCAGTAAGACGATCCCAGTATAAAAGCCACTGCCGACCGTAACCTCACCGGAAAAGGTCAGATACACGCCAATAAAACCCACCAGAATGCCGCTCAGCTTGGCGAGGGAAAGGCGCTCCCGGAGCCACAGGGAGGCGGCCAGGGTAACAAACAGCGGGTTGGAGCTGAAGATCACCGCCGCCAAGTTGGCTTTAGTTAAATTGATCCCAAACTGGAGCAGATTCATGCTCAAGCCCACGCTGAAGAGGCCGATCATGGCCAGCAACAGCATATTTTTGAGACTCAGGCGAAGCTGGCGTTTTTTTAAATCCCGTAAAGCCAGGGGCAGCAGCAGTAAGCCCCCAAAGAAGAACCGCAGAAAGTTTAACTGGATCGGGTCAATCGCCCCGCCTATGGTCTTGCTGACTACCTCGTAGGTGCTAAAGAAGAAGATGGTAACTGCCAGGAAGAAGAAGCCTTTGCGCTGCATGTTCATCCCACCAGATCAGATTTGGACCGTACCCGTGCCGATCTCTATTATAGCTCTTGTAAAAGCCGCCCCCAACAGCAGCCCTGCGAAACATCCCATGAAGCGCATAAAAAAGCTCCAGAGCGTGCTCCCCGGAGCTTGCAGTTGCATATCTACGGCCAAACAGTGCTGCTAGCTGGGCCTGATCAGAATTGCCCGGGCGCCGTCCCGCTCTATCAGGTAGCCCTCATTGGTACCAATGGCCCCTAACGGCGCCATCAGGCGGTCGTTCATGATCTCGGCCGTCCCATCCATCTGGATCTTCTGCCCGTCAACGACGAGGATGTCGCTTCCGGGCGTCACCTCGATCCTTCTGGCGGCCCTCGGGACGATCTTTTTAGTGGCTGTCCAGGCCTCCATCAGGTACCAGATCCGGCCAATGGCGCTGCCTATGTCAGCATACCTGGTGAACCAGTCAAAAGGAAACCAGGCCTCGTCGTTATCAGCCCATCTGCCGCCCCAGGTGTTCCAGGTGAGTATTGCCTTCCGGGTCATGTTGTAATCCACCAGCTTGATGGCATGCGCGCCGAGGATGCGGCCGGAAGGAAACGGCACCAACCAATCGGGGCCCTTCACATTAAAGAAATTTTCGGTGACGATGATCCCCGCCTCAATAGGCCCCTCCTGATTGATGGCATTGCATATCTGTTGCACCAGGGTGCTCCGGTCACTGTCCGTAACCGAGGCCAACTGGGCATAGGTAGTGATCTTGTAGGGCTCCGCCTGCGGCTTCAATGAATCCGGGGGCATCGGCAGGTCGATGTCACTGGTCAGTTCCGCATACGGATAGAGATCGTCCGGCACCACGCCGTACTGCTGGCAGACCTGCATGCAAATTTTTAGTGTAGAACCGGCGCTATGCGGGTCACCGTCAATATTCTTCTCAATCGCGTAGCCATACCTGGCCGATAGGCCATTAACGGGATAGTTGCTGCCCAGCATCGCCTCGAAGGCCAAAAACCCCGTGGTGGCTGAGGCCATGGTGCAAATGCCGAACTGGCCCTGGTCAAATTTTTGCTCTCGGCCAGGAAGATGCTCCCGGTTGTGAGTCTCTTCAGGAAGCGACTGCATGCCTACCTGCGGCTGAATCAGGCTGTATTTATAATCCCGGGGATCGAAGTGCGATGGCTTCAGGTCGAGCTTGATGCCTGCATGACCCTGGGGCGTCTCCTCTTCAAGAAAGCGTCTTAGATGGTACCTGGTCTCTTGCATTTCCAATTCCTCCCTCCTCTCCTATCATATTCACTGTTCCAGAATATGGCACCCCATGCCCCCCTGAAACATATAAGCGCGTCTATTAAAACAAATGTCATCCGATAAATTAAAAAAGAGCCTCACGGCTCGCCCAATCTATCTACAGCTAAACTCGCCTATGCGGAATTTCTCCTGGCTGACGCAACGGCAGCAAGGCGCGCCGACCTATCCCCGCTGGTGGGGTAGAACTTTTAGGAAGAACAAAAATAACAACAGGCAGTAACAGCCATAGACAAAGATGACGCCCGGCAAACCCGCAAAATCAAAAATTCCAAACATGTAATGATT
>JBEKKU010000162.1:0-4080 GCA_050010575.1 Thermacetogeniaceae bacterium
CTGATGCGTGCTCAGCAGGGAGTGGTGCAGTAATGTCAGCCAATCTGTCAGAACTGGGGCAGCAGCTAATCTATGTCAAATATAACGTCGGCGGTCTCTTCTTCGACGCTTTTCTGAAATTTACGCATACCTCGACGTTGACCATTACCCAGCATCCCATTGAGACCGGGGCCGCGGTCTCCGACCACGCCTATGTGATGCCGGCGACGCTGACGATGGACATCGGCATGAGCGACGTTGCCACTTCCATCCTGCCCGGCCAGTTCGGAGACTTGACTTCCCGCTCCGTCAGCGCCTATCAGGCGTTAAAGCAGCTTCAACTGCAGAGGATTCCGGTCAAGGTGATGACACGGCTCAATCTGTACGATAATATGTTGGTGCAGTCCGTGGTAGCGAATGAAGATAACGCGACGGCGCATGGCCTGAAAGCCACCGTGATTATGCAGGAAATTTTTGTTGCTACGGTGCAGACGGTCAAAATTTCGGCTCGGCCGCAAATCACAAATTCAACGAATAAAGGAGTAGTAGTGCCGCAAAAGGTAGATGAGTCCGGGGCTCATGCAATGTTCGGCGTAGTGATTCCTGCTCGATAAAGCCGATAAGGGAGTAATAATGCCGCAAAGACTTGACGTGAGCGCCGCAAAAACAACTGGCCAATCTTCTTGGCATACCAACCGATAAGATAAATGCTTTTATCTCAAGGATTTTAGGCAGTTAAGGCAAGGAAGCTTCAAAAATGGAGGAGATGATTGAAATGTCAGACCTAGAAAAGCGTAGCCAAAAGCTCTCCGAAGCAGTGACCCGGCTGGAGCAACAAAAGGCCGACGCACTGCGGGATGCAGATCGTTTATCCAGGCAGATAACGGCCGCCCTGATGGACGGCAGAGACGTGGGCGAGGTATTGATTGCTAGACAGTTTCAGCGAGAGATGGCTGAAGCGATCGCTCCTGCCATAGAGGATGTCCGGCGGCAATTGGAAGAGGTCAAAGCGACCATTGAGGGCCGGGCAACGCAGGCAAAAATTGACGAATTGCAGGTAAAGCGGGATGAACTGCGGGCCCGGTACAACGAGATCGATAAGTTATTTAAGGAGCAAGCGTGGCCGCAGGGCAGGGATAAGTTGATCGGTGAGTGGGACCATTTGAGTTGTCAAATTCGAACCTTAAACCACTCTATTTCCGAGCTAAAAATCAAGTATTCCGAGCTAAAAATCAGTATTTTGCCTGATAGAAAAAGACAGCCTTTGCAAAATGCCTATATTGCCGTGGACCCGGGCTTGCTTGAGGAACTGATCGCGGAGCTAAAGACTAAACAGCAGAGGCTCAGCGAAATCGCTAGCCTATTGGATGCGAAGCCATCATCCAAGACGAGAACCGTGCCCCTGCTTGCCGAAAGGAGAAGGCTAAACCAGGAAATCAGCATGCTCAATGCAAAGTTGCAGCCCGCGGTTCAAAACCAATGCTAGTAGCCTTCGCAGAATATCCTTGTTACCGGCAGAAGAATAACCATCCCAGTTCCAGGAGGTCATTTTTAATCATGAATAAAAAGGCTGAAAAAGCCCTGCAGCGAGCAGCCGAAACCATTGCGGACTCTTTTGCCAACTACCTCAGGTTTCTTTATAGGACGCTGACACCGCAGGACTGGGCCGAGTTTCAGAAGATTTTGCCGGCAATCAACTCCAAAGAGGATTATGCCCAGATTCATGAAAAATTGCATGCTATAACGGGGCTGGATCTGGGCACTGGTTGGGAATGCTGGCGGGGGCTCAGGCTCTTGGCCTGCATGCCCTTTGCAGACCTGATAAAGGTGGCCGACGGGATTCAGGGGAAGATAGGAAGGCAGGGTGAGATCGGCCGGTTTAAAGAGATTATCGTGAGGAAGGTTGGGATATGAGAAGGCGGTTGGAGCGTTCAGTTATCAATATGGCTGCAGTGGAAAGTCCAGCCCGGGGAGAATGGATCCCCGGGCTATTATTTTGCCTGACCTATGCGCCTGGCGCTCTGCCCGCTACTTTACCGCCGCAGATCGGGCAATACTTGGGATTCCAGAACATGGCATGAGCAACAGCGTAGAGAATTGCGAGCGGGAAGAAGACGATCAGCAGGACCAGAAAGCCTACCCAGTGGAACTTGCCGCCGACAGGGTTGACCATCCTCTGGCAGTATGGACAGTATTTCATGTCTGGCCACCTTCCTGGGATATTTGATTTTGCTGCCTTTTTTGCTGTTCCTGCCAATAATAGTTGTTGAAATCTTGTAAATTTAACGAGTAATAAATCTGGCTCGGGTCTTCATTCGTAGTAAATACCAAAGTCGTTTGCGCTATTTCATCTTGAAACGCGGGAATCTCAAACACTACCTCTCCCCGGCCTCCTGATTGGGGCGATATTATTCCACTAGAATCACCCCTAGCAAGATAAGTTACC
Organism: Thermacetogeniaceae bacterium; assembly: GCA_050010575.1. Classification (GTDB taxonomy): domain Bacteria; phylum Bacillota; class DSM-12270; order Thermacetogeniales; family Thermacetogeniaceae; genus Palsa-1188. The sequence continues at coordinate 2,426 of JBEKKU010000162.1, forward strand.
GGAGAATAAGAATATCCAGAAGTATCTATAAGCTTAAATTGAGAACTATACCAATTGTAGGGTTGATCAGTGCCATTAAAAAAGCCGAAATCAACATAGTAATGCACTGTTGCATTCCCTGTATATTCTAGCTTGCAGCCAAATTGATCCACACATAAGCCCACATCTTTGTTGTTGAATAAGACTAATATTTCAAAAGGATATTGTTGACCTGTTTTCGCTACAGCCGCTTGGCCATTGGAAAGAGCTTTTTTAATTATCTCGTTTCTTTGTGTATTTTGTTTGGCTTGGTTTTGCTGGGTATTTACTGTAGCCGGGGAGTTTGCTGTAAATTGGCCTGCCTGAGTTGCTATCTGCGCTGGAGTTTGTGGCTGCGCTTCCTGCGTCACTATGGGGAGAGAATCCTTATTTGCCTGAAAAGGGTTGCCCTTGAAAAATAGGCCGCTTGCTTCTTTGCCGGCGAAGATTAAGAAAACCACAATGGCGATCCAAAACCAGAGGTTTTTGTAAAACGGGGCACTTGATTGTTGCGGTAATGGCCGCCGATCAAGCCCTTCATCTTCTGGCATGCGCACCCCCCCTTATATTATTTGTGACCATCTTCGCCATAAGTTCCCATTTTCCTGCAAATCCCTGACACCATCCAACGCCAGCCAGATGCATTTTATTATCAATGTTAGCGTTAATTAGCAGGAAAAGGTTTCCTCTTATCGAAGTAAAGAGAAAACGGCGAGAGGAGGCGAATAAATGTTTAGTGATAATGTGGCGGAATATCTAACCAAAAGGTCGGCAAGCTTAAAGGCTTGTCGGAATGCATTTGTGGAAATAGTGAGTGATATCAATGCGTCATTAAAGGAAAAGGAATCTGAAATTGAAGCAGAAGATGAAAAACAATTAGAAATAGAATCTCTGAATAATGAAGTACTTGGGGCGAGATATGAGGATAAATCAATAACCATCACTATAAGTAATCTTGAACAAGAATTAGGCCCTGCTTTCAATAATGCAACCACAGAAACTTTTAAAAATCACATGGAATTAATAATAAAAAAACAACTGGGTCTAAAATAAAATACTACAATTTACGAGCCTCCGGGCTCTTTTTTATTTCACGTGAAATATTTGCTAAAATCCTGCCAGCATCCGGACTAGGCTAATACATTTCACCAGCAGTTGCAGCAATACAAACAGGCCGCCCAATGTCGATCCTGCGGACAAGACTCTCCCTTCCTGAATAAACCTTGTACTCTGTAACCCTTTCCCTGCAGCCCCTAGTACCGACAGCCCGATCATCCACCAGATTTCAGGCATTCTGCTTTCACCTCCTCGAGTAATTTCACCTCGAACCGGATCCCATGACAATTCTCGGTCTCTACCTGGCACCTGATCATCTCTACCCGGCGATTGCTGGTGGTGATGATCAGCACCCGGGGGAAGCAGGCCAGTTCCTTTGCCCACCAGGTTGACTCCCAACGGCCGGCGCCATACAGATTATTGTACTTCTGCACTTTATCGAACCGGTTTCCGCTCTCGGCCATGTCCATCTCCACGAAGCTACCGGCTGTCTCCCGGATGATGATATTCCTGACCATGGCCAGGGCGTCGGCCACCAGGACCCCACAATCAACCTCATATGTCCAGGCCAGTCTCTGCCA
>JBEKKU010000163.1:0-4006 GCA_050010575.1 Thermacetogeniaceae bacterium
AGCGGCAATCGCCTTGCAAGGCAATGATGCATTCTGCGATAATGAAACAACAATCATACTACATCTTAAGTGAGAGGGGTATACACGATAGACACAGTGGAGTTGATCGCCACCGCCACCTTCGGCCTGGAGGCGGTGGTGGCCCGTGAGGTGCAGTTGCTCGGCTATGAGGATGCCAGCGTGGCCAACGGCAGGGTGGCCTTCAAGGCCGGCCCGGAGGCGATCTGCCGGGCCAATCTCTGGCTGCGCAGCGCCGACCGGGTGCTGATCAGGATGGGTGAGTTTTCCGCCCTATCCTTCGACGAGTTGTTTGAACGGACCAAGGCGCTGCCCTGGGCAGACTGGATCCCCGAGAACGCCAACTTCCCCGTCGAGGGGAAGTCGATCAAGTCCAAGCTGTTCAGCGTGCCGGACTGCCAGGCGATCGTCAAGAAGGCGGTGGTGGAGAGCCTGAAGACCCGCTATCACCGCCAGTGGTTCGAGGAGACCGGCCCGCGCTTTACCATCGAGGTGGCGTTGCTGAAAGATATCGCCACCCTGACCATCGACACCAGCGGCCCTGGCCTGCACAAGCGTGGCTACCGCAAGCTGAGCAGTACCGCGCCACTCAAGGAGACCCTGGCCGCCGCCATGATCAGCCTGAGCCGCTGGCGGCCGGAGCAGCCCCTGCTCGATCCACTGTGCGGTTCCGGCACCATACCCATCGAAGCCGCCCTAATCGGGCTCAATATCGCCCCGGGACTGAATAGGGAATTCGCCGCCGGTACTTGGCCGGTGATACCGGAGCAGTTATGGCGCGACGCCCGCCTGGAAGCCCGGGACCTGATCCGCCGGGATCTGAAGCTGCAGATCCGGGGCACCGACATCGATCCGGAAGTGCTCAGCCTCGCCCGCTACCATGCCCGCCAAGCTGGCGTGACCGAGCAGATCTCCTGGCAGCAGGCGCCCCTGGCAGAGTTGCAGACCAAGCGTCAATACGGCTGCATCATCTGCAACCCGCCCTACGGCGAGCGGATGGAAGACGCACAGGGCGTAGAGCGCCTGTACCGGGAGATGGGGCAGGTGTTCAAGCAGCTGAATACCTGGTCCTTCTATGTATTAACCGCCCATCACGGTTTCGAGAAACTGTTCGGCCGCCGCGCCGACAAGAAGCGCAAGCTGTATAACGGCCGCATCGAGTGCAACTTTTACCAGTTCTTCGGCCCGCCCCGCCCCCACACCCACGCCCACTAATGCGGGTTTGCCCATTATACCTTTCTCATTCCGTCCTACGCGATCATGCTGTTGGCAGGGTCGAACACAGATCTGGCGTTCTTGTACATCTGCATTGGCTATCTCTTCTTTGGGGTGGCGCTGCTGTCCCTCCCCGAACTGGGCCGGAGAATGGTCTCAAACAAATAGAATAAACTGAGCGCAAGGCATGATTGACCTGCAGCAGGTGTAACGAGGGCTTTCTTGAGTTATGATTAAAGGGAGAAAGGGTCAGGAAGAGAACGGCACAGGCAGGTGCTTCTGCGCTGGCCGGGATGTAGTGACCAGCATCTGCAGTTGTGACAGCAGCATACCCGTGAACATGAGGGCGCACCCCAGGATGCCCCGTACTCCCAGGCTCTCGTTGAGCAACACGGCGCCGCCCAGAGCTGCGAAGACCGTCTCCAGGCTCATGATGATCGCCGCCGGTGCCGGTTGGGCGTGCTTCTGGCCGAAGATCTGCAGGGTGTAGGCGACACCGACCGACAACAATCCGCTATAGAGAATGGGGATACCCGCCTGCCGGAGGCCGTCCGCGGTGATCGGCTCCCAGATCAGGGCCACCGCCAGGCTGAGCACCGCACAGACGGCAAACTGGGTACAGGCCAGTTTCAAGGTATCCACCTTTTGGGTGAAGTGATCGATCGCCAGGATGTGGCCGGCCCAGAAAAAAGCCCCCGCCAGTTCGAGCTGATCTCCATAAGACATGGCAAAGCCCTGCTTGATGCATAAAAAGTATAACCCAGCCAGGGCGATGACAGCGCCCAGCCAATTGCTCAGGCTGATATACTTTTTGAGGAATATCCCCAGGATCGGCACCAATACGATGTATAGGCCGGTGATGAAGGCCGCTTTACCGGCTGAGGTATCAACATAGATCAGCCCCACCTGCTGCAGCGATGCTCCGCCAAACAGGATCAGCCCGGAAATCAGGCCGGCTGGAATGACAACGCGGAGACTCCCCCGCGCCGGCAAACTGGCCGGTGATCTGAAAACTGAAGACTTATTGCCAAAGAAGAGCATTAGGGGAAGCAGCGACAGGCTGCCCAGCGCAAATCTGACCCCGTTGAAGGTGAACGGCCCTACAAAGGCGACCCCGACGCGCTGCGCCACGAAGGCGAAGCCCCAGATACAGGCAGTCAGCAAAAGCAGCAGGTTGGATTTGAGCGTCTGTTTGTTCATGTTTTCTTCCCAAGATTATGATTCGACTTCATGAAGCTGCCTAAATCCGGATACTCCTATTTCAGTAGCACAGCGGCCCCAAACAGGGCCGCCCGTTGTTTACTCAATTATATCATATCGACCCTTGGCATCCGCTTCAGATGCGCCATTTTGCGTTCTCTATCGCGGGGTAAATGCAGGTCCGCCCGTGCTTTGCTGAAGTGAATACGCCATACCAAGGCAAGAAGTGCTCCCCGCCGCCTCTTAGCGCCAGGCAACCGGCGGTGCCTTGCGGGCGGGAATACGGTGGTACCGGAACTTCGGGTAACCGATCATCAGCGCCCCGCAGCACTGGTGCCCCTCGGGCAGGGCTAGGGCCTGCTGCAGTGGCAGATAGGAGGTGGCCGCCCAATTCAGGAAGCCGGCCCAGCAGGCCCCCAACTCGTTGGCGAAAGCAGCTAGCTCCAGATAGGTGAGGGCGATGGTACAGGCCGACAGCCCCATCGGCGAAGCGGCATGAGCGATAATCAGATGGGGAGCATTGCGGCAGATGAGATCCTTTCCCTCGTCCCAACCATCCACCAACTTAACGAGTCCAATTGTACCAGCCTGCGCCGGATTTTCCTTGGCCATCAGGCGCATCCAGTCGATCACCAGCCCGGCCAGGCGCTGCACTTCATCCACGTCCTCGATTACCAGCCAGTGCACTGGCTGGGAGTTGTGACCAGAAGGCGCATAACGGGCAACAGCGATCAGCTTGGCCAGCAGATCCCGGGGTACCGGCTTGTCCTGGTAGACGCGCACCGAGCGCCGGGCACACATGAGTAACTCCAACTGATCCGGACCAGCCAGTAGACCGGGATCGATTGCAGGTGTTTCTAAATCCCTCATGCTCTCCAGTTGAAGCGCCCCATGCGGACAGACGGCCAAGCAGTGGCCGCACTCGATGCAGATCCGCTCTGCGCCGGGCACCGGCTCCGGACAGCCGCCTTTATCCGGCGCCTTGATGATGCCCACCGGGCAGACCGCGGCACAGATACCGTCACCCGTACACTTGTCCCGATCGATCGTAAACAGGCTCATCTTTAGTTCCTCCCTCTGATCAAGACCGGCAAATAATCAAACTTAACTTCCTTATATTATAATTTATAGAAATATAAAAGTATACTATAAAATTACAGCAAAAAGGGGCGCACCAGACAGCCACCCCATTTATCTGTATGGAATTCTGCTTCAGCAGTACGCCAGGCGGATCACCTCAATCCGCCGGGCTAATCGCCTGCTTCAGGGATTGTACCAGAGAGGCCACCCGTTCCAGCATTTGCTCCCGGTCTGCGGCATATTGCTCGACCAGGCTGACGATGGCGCTGCCCACGATCACGGCATCTCCTAGCTTCGCCATCAGGGCTGCCTGCTCCGGGCTGGAGATACCGAAGCCGATCGCCAGCGGCTGGGTGGTGCGGGCTCGCGCCCGTTCCATGAATTCCTCGATGTCTGGGGGCAGACCCTGGCGAGCGCCAGTCACCCCGGTCAGGGAGACGCAGTAGACAAACCCCTGGGCCAGTTGCCCGATCCGGTCCAGACGCTGAGGGGT
>JBEKKU010000164.1:0-3997 GCA_050010575.1 Thermacetogeniaceae bacterium
CTGTTTAAGGCGCTGGCCGACGAGAAGATCAACGTCGATATGATCATCCAGAGCTGGATGCGTAGCGGCAGGAACGATATCGTGTTTACGGTCACCAGGGATGACCTCTCCAAGACCATCCCGATAGTGGAGAGAGTGATGAAGGAGATCGGGGCGTTGGGGATGGAATACAACGACCATGTAGCCAAGGTATCGATCGTTGGTGCGGGCATGGTGACGAACCCCGGCGTGGCCGCGGATATGTTTGAAGCACTGGCAAAGGAAAATATCAACATTAATATGATCAGCACTTCCGAGATCAAGATCTCCTGCGTTATCGAGGAGGATCAGGCAGTCAGAGCGGTTAAGGCGATCCATGCTAAAATGATCGGAAAACTGTAACTAATCTGACCCTGCTGACTGCGGCGAGGCTCAACTTGACTTCGCCAAGCAAAGAGCATAAAATTTAGTTTAATCAGGGTGTAGCTCAGCTTGGTAGAGCGCTAGCTTGGGGTGCTAGAGGCCGTGGGTTCAAGTCCCACCACTCTGACCATTTATTTAATGAAAGCAGGGGAGTTGTTACCCCTGTTTTTTTATTTGGCATTAAACGGTTATTAACATCTGAACCGCTCGCTAATAGGCCGGTGGTCCGCTTGTCAGACCCCCCGAAAAAGACAAAGAAGAAACAACCAAAGTCAAACAATTGACCGGTGGTAAATATATTGACCGGGGCGATAGTCCCTTCTCTTTAAATTCAGCTGGTTCAGTCTTTGGCATAGATATTGCAGTATAGATACTGCAGTATAGATACTGCAGTATAGCTAAAAGAAGAAACCATGCTTGATGGAGGAGAGAGTGCAATGCACAGGGTTAGCATCACCGGAATCTCGCGTGGGGATGACCCTGCTGGAGTGGGCGCTGCGCCATCAGAAGCGATTTTAAGGAACGCCTTGATAGCACAGGAGGGGTGAGACATGTTTGCTGGCCAGTATTCCTCTAGGGCCAAAAAAACACAGAATTCTGAGTTGGCTGCCTTGTTCAAATTGACCGAGAACCCGGAAGTGATCTCCTTTGCCGGGGGTTTTCCGGACCCGGATTGGTATCTAGATGAGATCATCGAGATCACGGAGAAAGTGATCAGGGAAAAAAAGGGTGCGGCTTTAAGCTATGGGCCGACTCCCGGATTATCCGATCTCCGTGAATACCTGGCTGCACGACTGGAACTGCAGGGAATCGCGGCCAAGGGAGCAGATGTCCTGATCACTGCCGGATCCCTGCAAGGATTGGATATTGTCGGCCGGATATTCCTGGACCCCGGCGATCGCGTGATCGTGGAGGCGCCTACGTATATTGGTGCCATTGCCACCCTGCAGAGCTTGGAGGCGGTGCTGGTGCAGGTGCCGATCGATGAACTGGGGATGCAGACCGATCTGCTTGAGGATGTCTTGAAGGGAATGAATAGGGATGGCCAGCTCCCCAAGTTCATTTACACCATCCCCAATTTTCAAAACCCCTCTGGCTGCACCCTGAGCCTGGAGCGTCGCCGGCAGCTGCTCCGAGTCGCTGCCTGCTACGGGATCCCGGTGATTGAAGACAACGCTTATGGAGAACTGCGCTTTGCGGGAAAAGAACTGCCCTTGTTGAAAGCTCTGGATACTGAAGACCTGGTGATTCATCTCGGAACCTTCTCCAAAATCTTCTCACCCGGTTTACGCCTGGGTTGGCTGGTTGCCCGGCCGGAACTGGTGGAAAAGGCGATCCTGTTCAAGCAGGGAACTGACCAGTGCTCCAACACTTTAGGGCAACTCCTGGCCTTAGAATACGGTCGCCGGGGATACATAGACAAGCAGGTGGAGGTGAGCGCTAAAAGCCTGATCGCCAAAAAAGACGCCGCCCTGAATGCCTTGCAGGAATATTTTCCGGCCGGTTCGACCTGGACCCTGCCTGAAGGCGGGTTCTACACATGGGTGACCCTGCCGCAAACAGTAAACACGGTGGATATTTTACCGGTAGCGGTGAGGGATTATCAGGTGGCCTATGTGGCAGGACCATCCTTCCATGCTGACCGGAGCGGTGCTAACAAATTACGCCTGTGCTACAGCAACCCCAAAATCGCCCAGATTGCCGGTGGCATTGAAAAGTTGGCTCGCGCCCTGACTGTCTGCACGTGAAAAGCAAAGAATGCAGGTTTTCCGCGGTAACTCTGCGGTAATCAGAGTTTTATACCACCAAATCCCATTTTATAGGAGGCAGCTTTAAATGGCAAAGAAGAATATCAATGATTTTTTTAAGATGAAAAAAGAAGGGCGGCAGGTTACCTGGATCACGGCCTACGACTATCCGATGGCCTCATTTGTCGAACAGGCAGGCCTGGATATGATCCTGGTTGGGGATTCTCTGGGAATGGTAGTGCTGGGTTACAAGGGAACCAATCCGGTGACGATGGATGATTGTATCTCTCATTGTAAAGCGGTAAGAAGGGGTGCGCCCGACACGTGGGTAGTTGGAGACATGCCCTTCATGTCATACCAGGTAACAGACGCAGACGCGGTATCTAATGCAGGAAGGTTTATCAAAGAAGCCGAAATGGACTGCGTCAAGCTTGAGGGCGGCGTCAGGGTTGCCAGTCGCATTAGAGCCATAACAGATGCCGGAATATTGGTAATCGGCCACATCGGATTAACCCCCCAGAGTTCTGGTCAATTGGGCGGTTTTAAGGCACAGGGACGGGATGTAAAAAATGCCCGCGCCCTGATCAACGATGCGTTAGCCATTCAGGAAGCAGGGGCCTATGCTCTGCTGGTGGAGGCTGTGCCTCCGGAAGTGACGGCCTTTATCGCGAAAAAGCTGGAGATACCGGTGTATGGTATCGGAGCGGGGCCTGCTGACGGCCAGCTGGTGATCTGCGGCGACATGCTGGGCCTGTTCCAGGCATTCACCCCCAAGTTTGTAAAGGTCTATGCCCATGTTGCGGAAGTGGAGATCGCCGCTTTTAAGCGGTATGCAGAAGATGTGAGAGCCGGGATATTTCCCGCGGATGAGCATGTGTACCACATAATCGAACCGGTAGAAGAATTTAATAAGTTATTTCAGGAGTTTGAATAACCAGTCAGCGGGCCTGTGAAAATATACCGATCCCGACGCCTAAATCGATTAATATCTTGAGAAGATGAAGGAACAGCCATCAGGAAGCATACAGAAGGTGGGTTAGAAAATGGTCAATCTCAATGAGTATGATTTTGCAACATTGGCGGTACGGGCTGGATGGTGGGATGCCGATCCGCAGACAGGGGCCGTTGCGCCGCCAATTAGCCAGACTACCACCTATGCTTTTAACAAAGTGGAAGATATGGTAAAGATATTTTCTTCCGGCGAGTTCTCAAACAGGTACATCTACACCAGAGCGAGCAATCCCACTCAAAATATTTTAGAAGAGCGAGTAGCGGCCCTCGAGGGCGGCGAGGCGGCGCTCGCCTTCGGTTCAGGGGTTGCAGCCATTGTCGCCCTGATAACTTTGCTGGTTCAAAGTGGCGACCACATTGTAACGAGCAATTCTCTCTATGCTGCTACCCAATTCTACTTTAGAAACATTCTTTCCAAGTATGGGGTCAAGGTTACTTTTGTGGATGCCACTGATCCTGACAATGTGGCCGGTGCGCTCAATGAAAACACCAAGGTTGTATACATGGAAACTCCCGCCAACCCTACGATAAGCCTGGTGGATATTGGCGCTATCGGGGCGATTGCTCGTGGCAGGAAGGTCACAACTATCGTCGATAGCACGTTTGCATCTCCTTACCTGCAGCATCCCCTGGATTATGAGGGTATCGATGTGGTGCTTCATAGTGCTACCAAGTATATTGGTGGTCATACCGATGCTCTGGGGGGAATAATAATTGGGAAAAAAGAGCTTATGGATAAGGTGCGAGCATACTCTCTTATAAACATGGGTGGAATAATCGACCCGTTTGCCGCATGGTTGCTGCTCAGGGGGATTAAGACTATCCACCTGCGCATG
>JBEKKU010000165.1:0-3951 GCA_050010575.1 Thermacetogeniaceae bacterium
ATTCTGAATAACCCGAAAGCCGCAGGCGGTAGCACCGCCCCCATTTGGTGCTATCTAGATCATTCCGCCCCGGTCTGCTCCCCGGGTTCCACCGCTCTTTTCTGCATAGAACTCGCATATCTGTCCAGCAACGCCAGGACAGCCTGCTCCACAGCGAACTGAATTCCCGCCGGGTCAAAGCAGCCATCATAGATGTAGTCCCCTGATTCATGGCGTTTTTCCAAATGCCGCAGCAGCGGCTTGATGTGATCGCGGCACTTGCCGCCATCCATATAGTCACACACGATATCGATGATCTGGTAATCTTCGGAGGGAAAGATGCCGAAGGCGAAATGGACCGGTGTCGGAAAACCGTAGCTTTCATCGGCGGTGAAGGTGATGATACAATATTTGAACGCCCCCAGCACTGAGACGATCTCGCCGCTCTCGTTGATGGTATGGGTTGGAGTGACGATCGCATTCGGATAGAACTGCGTCACGATGGCGAATACTTTTTCTATCTCCGTTTTAATGTCAATGATGATCTGATTCTGCTCGGATCTGATCCTCTTCATCGCCTCAAAGCTCTGGTAGCGCTCCAGGGCCACCCTGGCCCTCCTGGCCAACTCATCAGCAAAATCCAACCGTGATCACCTCTTTGATCGGGTTACTTTTCGATGCCGGCCACCCAGGTTGAATAAAAATATCCATAGTAGCCCTGCCCCAACATCGTGCCGCGCAGCAGTTCCGCCTCTGCGCCGTCAGCAAGTGACTGCAGGTAGAGAGAGCCGTTGAACAGCAACGACTTTAGCCCTTCTGAACATCGTATAGCTCCCCCAAATTTATTGCGTGGCGCCGTAATGCTCTGGTTCGACAGGCAATCGGCAGTTCCTGCCATAATGTCCAATTTTTTATCATGTTTTTACGCAGGGACTTGATACGATCAAGGTCTTACACCGAGTGTTTCCAACTGCCCTCAAAAAAGAGGGTCAAGGATCTGTCCAGGAGTAGTCATAATGCTATAATGGATACAGAGGTGGTCGCGTGTGAACTCGGATGAGAAAAGGTGGGCACAGATGCATCGCTGGGAGCTTTCGTACGATCGTTCCCGGTTGAGAGGCTTGAGCCCCGAAGCCAAAATAAGGATCTTCGAGGAGATGCGCGAGGACGTTGAGCGCCTTCAACCTGAAAGGCTACACCGGCAAATAAGCTACACTACCCCGGGTGATTCTTGCCGCGATACCCACCTTGCCGATCTCCTTGCTCTGAAAGAAAATCTCTGGAAAGCTTATGGGAGAAAACTAGGTTGATCACCGAGGTTCTAAAAACTGTCACAGCTTGCCTCGCCAAATCCGGCATTCCCTACATGGTGATTGGCGGCCAGGCGGTGTTGCAGTATGGAAGGCCGCGATTTAATGATAGGCTCGGATATTTACAGCGTCATCCATGTTTCTTCCTTTCACGCTTAATTCTACTTTGCTCCCCGGCATCCTGATCGGCCTTGAAGGCGAGCAGTCCCAGCAGCACCAGCGCCGCACCGGCGATCTGCCCCATGCCTACTTTCTCGCCGAACCAGATTACACCGGAAGCCATGCTCACGACCGGGGTGAGATAGAGAAAGATTACGGTTTTCACAGGAGTGGTTTCCCTGATCCCCTGGTACCAGCAGGCGAAAGCGACCACCGTGCCCAGCAGGACGACATAACCAAAATCCAGCCAGATGGCCGGTGTAATGCCTGCCAGATTCCATGCCGGCGGCTGCAGCAAACCGAAAGGAACCAGTATCGGCAGCCCCCAGGCCATGGCGAGGGTCGTCAGCTTCATCGGCGAGTAGCGCTGCAGGATGGGTTTGGCGATGATCGCATACAGGGCGAACAGGATCGCTCCGAGCAGGACCAGTAGGTTGCCGTCAAATGTTTCGGAGCCAAAACTGAAGCGCGATCCCGGGGTCCAGTAATTGATCACGAAGATGCCCAGAAAGGAGATAATGATCCCCGCCCATTGTTGCGGCCCCAGCCGTTCTTCTCCGATTATGGCCCCATAGATGCCGGCAAAGATCGGAGAGGTGGAGATCAGCAGGGCGGCATTGGAGGCCGTCGTCCGGTGCACCCCATAAGTCCAGAAGATGTTGTACACGCCCACACCCAGCAACCCCAGCGCCATAATACGGAGGCGGTCCTCCCTGCCAACCGCAAAGCCCTCACCCATAGCCAGCAAGAGCAAGGCAAGGATGATTACAGTGGAGACAAACCTGATCACCAGAAACTGACCCTCTGGAACAGAGCACAGGATCGTCTTCACTACCTGGTAGTTGAGGCCCCAGAGAATTGCCGCGACAATCGCAAATAGCTCTCCACTCCACCGCCTTTTAACCATCCCGGCAAGCCCCCCTTTTCCTCCTGGATACGGTCAGCTACAATAACCTCAGGCGCAGCCGCTTTGATCGAGATTATCGTATCATGCTGCTTGTTATAAATTAGCAGGCTAAATTGGCATGGAAAGTGCCATTTATATGAATGAGAGGGCAGATAAGACGCCTATCTCCATGGACGAAATTACCAAAGATGTCAACGAAGCCAGGAGTGCCAACTATGGAACGATTAGTGATTGTCGAGACGCGAAGGACAACATGATCCTTGAAGCAGCTGTATATGGCAATGCGGATTATCTTATTACCGGTGATGAAGATTTGCTAACCCTCAACCCTTATCGCTGGATTAAAATATTGAACCCGACTGGTTTTATTAAACTTATCTACGGAATTGAATAGCATGCAGAGCGTAGCCACCATGTGAGCGAAGGTCAATGTTCACCGGCAGCATGAACACGTTCTTTCTGTTGCTCAATCTGGAAAAAAACAGATTCTTTCCATCGGGAGAGAGTATGGGAGCGCAATCCTGGGTGGCGGCAGAACCGGACTTTAACTTTCAGCCTTCAAACTGAAGGATTCCCTCTCCCCATTCCAGTCTATGGTTGCCTGATAGGTTTCGTCAGCCCTGGTCAACGCTCCATTACCAGAGAAAGAGCCCAACCCCGCTGCCGCCAAGCCGCTGCCATACGAAACCCCCGCAGCGCCCACTGACGAACCGTCGAAGCCTGTGTCCTGACTGCCGCCAAAACTGCCAGAAGGCGCCTTGAATGTGTATCTATAATTTATAGGAGCTATATCCTTCAGGTCGGCGCCCTTGTATGTCAAGGCAGGCTGTGCGCTGTGCCAACTCTCATACTGCATTCTGCCACCCGAGTCCTGCCACCAGTACTCGTAATACTTGTATACGACGCTTGCCTTCCAATAAGCCCCCTCTCCCTTGAAAACCAGGACTTTCCCGTCATTCAAGCCAGTAAACACGATATTATTCAGAGACTTCAATCTCAGATCAGATGCGCTATTTAGGATGGGCATCGATTCTGAAACATAGACGATCAGGGTGTTCCTGGCCGGGAAAAAGAATGATAGCCTGGAGATGGGAGCAAAGATCGCCAGGGGTTTGTCATTGCTACCAATATCGATGATTTTTTCTCGCTCCCCGATGGATTTGAAAATGTAGATATACAGGGTGTCATTAGAGTTGAGGATGCGGAAAACCTGCGGCGAAGTACCGTTAATGTCCAATCCGTATGAAGTAATTCCAGCTTTTCTCGCCAGGCTGAAGCCCCCAGCCGTCAAAGTAGAGGTGACGTCCTTCAAGAACAATATTCCATTGGCGTCTCGTGCCTTTGTATAGATCAACTGATTACCTGCTATCAACACTGAGGCAATAGTCAGCCCAATGATCAGTACGGACACGAAACCCATCAAAACTGATCTATGTTTCAAATCCTCCACGCTCCCCTCGACTGCCCGACTAGTATCATATCAACACTAAAACTATAATATATCTCATTTTAATGGTATACTTTTCCCAGGGAGGGAGGGGTATACCTTGCCAAAAGTAAAATACCATGTCCGTCTTTCTGAGAGTGAACAAAAAA
>JBEKKU010000166.1:0-3908 GCA_050010575.1 Thermacetogeniaceae bacterium
ATTTTTGAAAATATCATTCTTTACGAATGGCCAATTTTTTCAGCTGCTATGGTGTTTGGGTTTTACAGAAGCCTCAATCATATCTTTAGCGGAGTACCGACAATCCGGTAAAGCACGGCATCTCGTTATCTTTATACTGCTGCTGGCCATTACGGTTTGGCTGCTTATCGGAACTTTCTACCGTGTCTGTACCACCACATCGATTGTAAGCCCTGAACTGGCTCTCAGGATTAGAGAGGCCAGGATAGCTGGATGACGCATAGCCCGATGGGGGGTCGTAGGCAGGGATTGTTTGCCCGATGCCCTTTATAAAGCCGTTATGAACCGGTAAAATAATGGTATCGAAGCTTAAAGTGTCAATGGATCAAAAGACAAATGCGGTAGGTTATCGGAAGATTATTAGCTATAAGCAGGACGCTAGGATGAAGATAAAACCACTAGTAAACAGCAGGAGGTGAAACCAAAGCTTACGTCAGAGCTTTGGGAGGCGATGAAATTGGCTGACGGTGTAGAGGTACTGGAGTTACCATTCAAAAACCCGATGGGAATGCAGGGCGTAGTTAATTTGACACTGATCTGGGACCAGGACACGGTGGTGCTGGCGGATACGGGTTTCCCCGGCCAGCTGCCGCAGATCCGGGAGGGGATGGATCGGGCGGGTGTGCCGTTCGACAGGCTGGGCAAGGTGATCATCACTCATCAGGACGTCGACCATGTCGGAGGCCTGCCGGATATCCTGAAAGAGTCTGCCCACAAGGTGGAAGTGTTGGCCCATGCAGTAGAGAAGCCATACATAGAGGGCAGCAAGCCGCTGCTTAAAATGAACCCGGAGCGCCTGGCGAAGGCGTTTGCCTCATTGCCCGAGGAACAACGCAAAAAGATGGAGGCCGTCTTTGCCAACCCGCCCAAGGCGGGCGTCGACGTGACCGTCGCGGATGGCGAGGTGCTGCCCTATTGCGGCGGAATCACGGTGATCTTCACCCCGGGCCACACCCTCGGTCATATCTCCCTGTACCTCAATCAGAGCAAGGTCCTCGTCACCGGGGACGCCCTGGTCGCTGCGGATGGCGAGCTGCTCGGACCGAACCCGCAGGTGACATACGACCTGGACCTGGCCTTGAAATCGTTGAAAAAGCTCACGCAGTACGATATCGAAACAGTGGTCTGCTATCATGGGGGCGTCTACCAGAAGAACGCCAACCAGCGCCTGAAGGAGTTAGCCAACGGATAATAAGAGTGGTTTCTGACCTGCCGATGGCCCTGCCGGCTGTACTGAATTCAACGGTACAGAGCTTTTTTCAACGTGCCCTTTTAATTAATAACAAGGCTATGACCACCTCCTTTCCTGTCGATATATACTCAAAATTCTGATATAATATGGGTGCAAATATTGAGTGGGGAGGTTTTGAAATGCCAAATATAAGACCCATTTCAGATTTAAGGAACAATGCTAACGATATTTCGGAAATTTGCCATCAGACCCGTGAGCCGGTTTTCATCACCAAAAACGGTGTGGGAGACATGGTTGTGATGAGCATGGAGGCTTATGAGCGCCAGCAGGCACTGATCAACCTATACGCAAAACTAGCCGAGGCGGAGGAAGAAATCATCAGTGGGGCACAGGGCGAGGATTTCTTTGAGGTATCGAAGCAGTTAAGGGATACGGTTCATGGACAGCTATAAGGTGAAGATATACCCCGCTACCAAGCGGGATTTGAAGGACCTCATCAGCTATCTCAACACCCTTTCTGCTGATGCCGCGCTCCGGTACTATGATCTGATTGTCGAAAAAATCGGCAGTCTTTCGCAGATGCCGGAGCGTTGCCCTTATGTGCGCAACAATCCTCTGAAAGCGAATGGCTACCGATGTCTGGTTGTGGAAAGCTACCTTGTGTTTTATGTTGTGAAGGGTGACACCGTGCAGATTCGCCGTATTCTCTATGGTAAACGCAATTATGAATGGCTCCTGTGAAATTGTGCCACGGCCGATGCTGTGGCATCAATGCCAGGAACTTTTATCGGAAATTGGGCTGGACAGCCGTGTGCCATGAGCAATACCGCGGAACGGATGTCTGCATTATGAAAAAATCCACCGAAGGCAACATTTTTTCTCCTCAAGGCTCTATACTTAACTTATAGTAACCATTGTTGCAATAGCTGCCATTCAATATGGAGGCTATATGTACCTTCCCTATTTTAGCAAAGGTCTGATTATAGGATTATCCATCGCGGCACCGGTTGGCCCGATCGGTGTTCTCTGCATTCAGAGAACTTTAACGGAAGGTACCGCGCTGGGGTTGGCTTCAGGTCTCGGAGCAGCGCTGGCGGATGGACTATATGGGGCTATCGCTGGATTTGGGCTCACTTTCGTTTCAGGCTTTCTGCTGAGTCACCAATCACTGATTCGCTTATTGGGTGGTATATTTCTTTGCTATTTAGGTTTGCGTGCTTTTTTTAAGAGGACAAATTTCGGCGACGTTCCACCTTTGATCAATGCAAGCCATCCTGCCAAACCTGAGCCGACAAAAATAGATAAAAGCGATAGGGCATTATTCAGCACCTTGATCTCAACATTTTTCCTGACCCTCACAAACCCGCTGACAATAGTTTTTTTTACGGGAGTGTTTGCCGGTTTGGGGGTAGTCGACACTGGCAGAAACTATACCCTGGCGTTGGCATTGGTGCTGGGAGTTTTTATGGGTTCAGCCTTATGGTGGGTCATCTTGACCTTTGGCACGAGTATTTTGCGCGATAAGCTTCATTTGCAAAAATTACAATGGATAAATAGGGTTTCAGGGCTGATTATGCTTGGTTTTGGCATAATTGCCTTATCAAGCTTGATCGGCGCAATCAAATAGAAGGCGCGTATTTTTAGCAGTAGATTGACTCCTGGGAGTTGATGATTTTGGCGGTTAAAGAGGTACTACTGCTTGGCAATCCAAGGCTTTACGAAATTAGCGCCCCGATTGTAAAAGAGGAGATAGAGTGCATAAAAACTGTTGTTCAGGACTTGCACGACACCCTGCTGGACTTTAGAAACAGGTATGGCGCAGGAAGAGCGATAGCCGCCCCACAAATAGGCGTGGCCAAGAGATTACTTTATATGCATATTGAAAAATCTTCTGTCTTTATCAATCCTGTCATTGATCTGAAAAGCCCGGAGATGATGGCAGTATGGGATGATTGTATGAGTTTTCCGGAGTTGCTGGTCAGGGTTAACAGGCACCAGAGATGCCGGATACGTTACAGAGACCTGGATTGGAATGAGCAGAGCATGACGATCGAGGGGGATCTGTCGGAACTATTGCAACACGAGTACGATCATTTAGATGGCATACTCGCCGTTTCTAAAGCCATCGATCAATTCTCTTTTGCCCTGAAAAGCCAGAAAGCCTTGTGGCCTTAATAGAATAACGCCAACAACATTTCACTGCCGGCCATTAGATGCAAAGAAGAGGACGAGGCGTCAACATGAATGAAGAGCCGGGAACCTCTCCCTGCATAACTCCTACCTGTTGGCCGGGATCACTTCAGCCGGGGTGGCCCTGAAAACCAGGAACATCATTATCACGGTGGCCGCCGGCATGGCAGTGATCCTGCTGCTCCGGGCTGTCCTGGGCTGGGCCTAGCACAAAATTAGCGATCACGACTTGTGCCTAAGGAGGAAAAGGGTTGAAAAAAGTCATTCTTATCATCGGCATTGCCTTGTTGCTGGTTTTTATTGTTGTGGCAACGATTAATCGCACATCTTTTGATCAATGGTCAACTGCGGTAATGGCACGTTGCTTCTCTTTCAGGGCGCCTGAAAAAGCTATTAAAGTACAAACCAGCAAAGACGCGGAAGCGATACGTGGACTCATTTTATGGCGGATCAGCCGCTTATGCAGCCTGCTCTACCATGAAGAGAT
>JBEKKU010000167.1:0-3810 GCA_050010575.1 Thermacetogeniaceae bacterium
CAACCAGCGCTGCAGGGCAGTCAGGGGCAGAAAACTGGCCCGGCCCACCTCCTGCTTTTTTAAATAGGCCAGGGCATGCTGCGCAGCCTCCGGTGTGGCACAGACAAAATACTGGGCTGCCCTCCCCAGGGCAGTATAAAGAGCAGTCTCGTACCGGGGATCGGTCGTAAACAGGTCCTCGACTAACCCCAGGATCCCACTGCAGGAGGCCTCCTCCCGCGCCCGGGCCTGGATAATCGCCCTGACGCCCCGCTGGTAGCCATCCCTGTTATTTTCTGACTCCTGCAACAGGTGCAGGCGGGTTTTATGCCGTTCATTCTCTTGAATCCGCTTCTGCAGAGCCGCCAACACCTGCTCCTGCTCCCGGCCGATGGCGGCCACCCGCTGCCGCGCCTGTTCCAGTTCGGCGGCGATCTGCTCCAGGGTTGCTGTGCGCGCCCTGAAGAGCTGGCTTTGTTGCTCCGTCTGCTGCCTGATCTGTTCACACCTGGCCGTATTTTCCGAGGACTTCTGGCTGAGATTGGCCTGCTGTCGCTTGATGGCTTCTTTTCTGTTCTGTAGCTCCTTGATCTGGCTGGTCAGGACGGTCTTCTGGTGGAGCGCCTCAAAAAGTTCCCCATTGTTGGCTTCCCAGGCGCTGTTAACCTGCTGTCTGGACTTTTCCAACTCCTCCAAGGCCCGTTCCACTGCCAGGCGTTGCTGCTGGGCCAGGGCCTGCCGATCCCGGCTCTGACCCTGCTGCTCGGCAATCTCCCGCCGCTCCGCCTCAAGCTCCTGATCCTTCTTTGAGATGACCTGCAGGCGAGTTTCCAGTTCAGCCCGGCGGGACCGAGAGGATGAATATTTCTCTTCCACCCTGACCGCCAGGATCTGCAGCGACTGGAGCTCTTGTTGAATTTGCCCGTATTCCTGTTCCCGGACGGAGATCTGCTCTCTTCTTACCTTGATGGCGCTATCCAAATCTTTCAATTCTTGAACCAGCCGGTCAGCCTGTTGCTGGTTGGCCTCCTTGCCGGCTTGCAGATCCGCAACGGTCCCAGCCAGTGTCCCTATTCTGGCCGCGGTCCTGGCATGCTGGCTTCTTATCAGGAGCGCCTCCAGTGTCTTCAGCCGGTCCTGGTACTCGTTGTACTGGTTGGCCGTCCTGGCCTGTTCAGCCAACGGAGCCAACTGCCTGTTCAATTCACCCAGCACATCCTGCAGCCTGATCAGCACCTGCTCCGTTTCGCCCAGCTTGGTTACCGCGTCAGCCTTGCGCTGCCGGTACTTGCCGGTGCCGGCCAGTTCCTCCAGGTAAAGCCGCCGTTCCTCAGGCCGTTGGGAGATGAATTCCTCGATCTTTCCCTGGGCAACGATCGAAGAAGCCGCCCTGTTGATCCCGGAAGCTAAAAATAATTCCTGGATATCCCGCAGGCGGCATGGTTTCTTGTTGATAAAATACTCTCCTTCGCCGGACCTGTACACCCGCCGGGTGATGGAGACCTCTTCGTATTCCAGGGGCAGAGTGCCACTGGCGTTATCAAAAATTAAGGAAACCTCCGCCATCCCGTGTGCTCTGCGCCTGGAAGTTCCCGCGAAAATCACATCGTCCATACGGTAGCCCCGTAAGGCCCTGGCATTCTGCTCCCCGAGCACCCACTGGACAGCCTCGGTGAGGTTGCTCTTGCCACAACCGTTGGGGCCTACGATCACCGTAATCCCGGGACCGTACTCGATCTCCATCCGTTCAGCAAACGATTTGAAACCTTGGATTTCCAAGCGTTTTAAAAACATTAGGGATCTTCTATCTGGGTTCAACAATAAATTTGATGGCAGTCCGCTCTTCTCCGTCGATGGAGATCTCCACAAAAGCCGGCACTGATATCAGATCAATGCCGTTGGGCGCAATAAACCCCCTGGTTATGGCAATCGCCTTGACAGCCTGGTTGACCGCCCCGGCGCCGACAGCCTGTACTTCAGCGGTGCCTTTCTCCCTCAGCACGGCAGTCAACGCTCCGGCAACCGATTTCGGGTTTGATTGAGCAGATACCCTGAGCACTTCCACCATCGTTTCCCCCTTTAACCTGCATAAACTAGTAAATATAATTCGCGGGTTGGAAAAATATCTCGGCTCGTACAGTATATTTCGACTGCTAGCTAAAAATTCCTGCCTAGTATCAAAAGGAGCATGATATTTCAAAAAGGGGGGCTATTTGCTTCTTTTCTCAAGGAATCTAAGGCAATTCTGGCCGCTTGCTGTTCAGCCTCCTTCTTGGATTTTCCGCTCCCTCTCCCCAGCAGCCTGCCGCTCCAAAACACCCCGGCCGAGAAGTACTTGTCATGGTCAGGCCCAACTTCGTCAAGGATGCGGTAGGCCAATGTTTCTCCCCCGCGCTGCTGAACAAGCTCCTGCAGGGCGGTTTTATAATCCCGGGTACTGCCCTGGCTGGTCTCTTGCATCTCCTCGCTCAACATGAACAGCAGAAACTGGCGGGCCTGTTCCCAGCCCCTGTCGAGAAACACTGCTCCGGCCAGAGCCTCCAGTGCATCTGCCAGGACCGAGGCCCGCTGCCGGCCACCGGAAAGCTCTTCTCCATGACCCAACCGCAGATAGCTGCCTAATTGCAACCGGTTGGCCACCCGGGCCAGGGTCGCCTCGCAAACCACTGCCGCCCTCATCTTGGTCAGTTGGCCTTCTGGCTCGAGGGGGCATTGGTTGTAATAATATTCGGCCACCACCAGGCCCAAGACGGCATCGCCAAGAAACTCCAAGCGCTGGTTGTGATGCTTGGCTTCGGGATGCTCGGCCAGATAGGAAGGGTGGGTAAGGGCGGTACGCAACAGTTCGGGCTCGTTGAATTCAACGCCGATTGCGTGCTGTAGTTGGAGACGCAGGGCCTGCTCTTTTTTAGTCATCGACTGTGCCATCATGCCACCTTGAAGTCAATAAAACTAACTTTTGAAAAATGCTTCAATCCTCGAACCGCTGCAATACCAGGACCCCATTCTGCCCACCAAAACCAAAGGAGTTGGAAATGGCCACCCTGACCGGATGCTTCCGGGCCTTGTTGGGCACATAGTCCAGATCGCATTCTGGATCCGGGTTTTCGTAATTGATAGTCGGCGGCACCCAGCCTGTACCTATGGACAGCGTGCAGGCAATAGCTTCCAGAGCGCCCGCTGCTCCCATGGGATGCCCGATCATAGACTTGATGGAACTTATGGGTACCCGGTAGGCATAATCCCCCAGCGCCTTTTTAATGGCGCGGGTCTCGATCTTATCGTTCATCTCGGTAGAGGTACCGTGGGCATTCACATAATCTACCTGCTCGGGAGAGATCCCGGCATCTTGCAGGGCGATCTCGATCGTCCTGGCCGCCTCGGCCCCCTCGGGTTCGGGTGCGGTTATATGATACCCGTCCGCAGTGCAGCCGTACCCGGTAATCTCGCCATAGATCCTGGCGCCTCTGGCGGTGGCGTGTTCGAGGGTTTCCAGGGCCATGACCCCGGCCCCCTCGCTGATCACAAAACCATCCCGGCTCTTGTCAAAGGGCCGGCTGGCCCGTTGCGGTTCGTTGTTACTGGTACTCATCGCCCGCATGGCGCAGAAGCCGGCCATGGCAATGGGCACGATGGGGGTTTCGGTGCCCCCCGCCAGAATCACTTCGGCGGCGCCCCGCTGGAGCATCTTGAAGGCCTCCCCAACAGCGTTGGTGCCTGATGCACAAGCGGTCACCACCGTGATGTTAGGGCCTTTGACCCCTAGTCTAATAGCGATCTGCCCCGCAGCCATGTTGGTGATCATCATCGGTATGAATAATGGACTGACGC
>JBEKKU010000168.1:0-3639 GCA_050010575.1 Thermacetogeniaceae bacterium
TAGAGATCGATATAGTCGACGCTCATAGTCTGCAGGCTTTTCTCGATATCTACCAAATCCCTGCCCGGGTCCTGGCCAGGGATTTGGTAGCGATCAACACCCGATCTCTTTTACCCTTAAAAGCCGTTCCAAGCTTCTGCTCGCTGTCCGTATAGCCCCTTGCCGTGTCAAAAAAGTTGATGCCTAGATCCAGGGCCCTGGCGACGATACCATCCACGTCATCCTGAGCAACATGCTGAATGGGAATTCCGCCAAAGCCGATCTCCGAAACCTGAAGCTCGGCCTTGCCAAGCGTTCTGTACCTCATAATAATCCTCCGTTAAGTTTTTACTTAACTTTTCTGACTGTTTTATGGGATTATTATATCATTCTGTCCATCCCTCGGCTGAGCCCTGGGCATACCTCTCCGGCATAGAAAGAAATCATTAATTCAGATATAATCTACGATGAAAACGATTGCGCCTTCTTTGTCCATGGGGAAGGTGGGAAGATGCCGGAAGCCTTCGAAGGGGCTTTATAAGAAATGAAGGATCAAAGATGTTGAGAATACTGGTAGATGCAGATGCCTGCCCGGTAAAACAGGTTGTTATAAAAGTTGCCAAGGAGCATAAACTGCCGGTGATCATGTTCATCGATACCAGCCACCAGCTCAATGACGGCTATTCCGAAGTGGTGACGGTTGACACGCAGCGGGATTCGGTGGATATTGCCCTGATCAACAGGACGAACGCCGAGGATATTGTTATTACGCAGGATTATGGTCTGGCTGCCCTGGCGCTTGCAAGGAGCGCTAGGGCAATCAATCAAAACGGGATAATCTATTCACCTGATAATATGGACCGGTTTCTTTTCGAGCGCCACATTTCCCAGAAGATCCGTCGTTCAGGCGGTAGAACTGCTGGGCCGAAGAAGAGGACAAGGGCGGATGATGAGAGGTTCGAGGTCGCGTTGCGGGGAATGATCGGACAGGTTCACTGCTGTTGATGTGTTCTTACCGAAGCAGAAAGAGAAAACAAATACTTAGAGAATTTAAAATTCTGCCGACATGTATCCCCATAAATTTGACTTTTTTAATGATAGTTAGTACAATCTATTTGATCAATGCGTTATATTACCACCCCTCTTTTTCCTTCCTTAAATCTCTTCATCTCTTCAATTCGAATCGTCCAGTACCAGATGATATTTTAATCATCTGGCCAGGTTCCTTATGCATTGAGCCTTGTAAATTATTCGAACTCAAGTTTGACCGCTGGCATTAAAGAAACCCTGCAACGCCAAGGGCGCTTTTTAGTAGACCTTTTAAACTACTTACTAGTTAGGAGGTGAGCAGATGAAAGAGGTATATGTCAACGTCAACCGTTGTCTGGGCTGTAAGTCGTGTGAGATCGCCTGCGCCGTGGCTCACTCGCAGACCAAGTCGCTGCTGGGAGCGGTATTTGAGGCGATACCCCCGCGCAAGCGCATCTTCGTACAGGCCGTAGAGCAGCACAGCGTTCCGATCAACTGCCGTCACTGCGAGGAGGCCGGTTGTGTCAAGGTCTGCCCCACGGGGGCAATGCAGAAGGATGTCGTCACCGGTATAGTCAGCCACGATCGGACACGGTGTATCGGATGCGGTTTTTGTGAAATGGCCTGCCCGTTTGGGGTGATCAACCGATCCGCCGGAAGCAAGATCGTCGCCAAGTGCGACCGCTGTCCCGGGATGGAGACCCCGGCTTGCGTGACAGCCTGCCCGACCCACGCCCTCCTATTCATTACATCACAGGAAGTGCAGCAGAAAAGGCGCCAACATACTGCTGAACAGTTGGTTTCAGGCGATGCTGCGGCAGCTGCTCCCTAGATCTCGTTACAGATGTGGCAGAAGAATTCTTCACTGTTGTTTGGTTTCGTAGCTGTGATGTGTAGCGGCGATCGTGCTAAGGCGCGCATTGAACACGGGCATACCATTAAAGCTTGAGAAACTAAGGAGGCGAGTTTGATGGCCAACAAGAGTGTTGATCAGGCGTCATTGGAGATGTTAAACAAGGCTGCCGGCGAGCATATCGATACTGCCTGGGACCGACTCGAGAAACAGCAGCCCCAGTGCGGTTTTGGATTGCTGGGGGTCTGCTGTAAAAACTGCAACATGGGCCCCTGCCGGATCGATCCCTTTGGGGACGGCCCGGAGCAAGGGATCTGTGGGGCGACGGCTGACATCATCACCGCCCGCAATTTGCTGCGGATGATCGCCGCCGGCGCAGCAGCCCATTCAGACCACGGACGGGACGTGGTAAACACCCTGTATGCTGCCGCCAAAGGCGAGGCCCCGGGGTACCAGATCAAGGATGAGGCCAAGCTCCAGGCATTGGCAGCGGAGTTTGGCATCACCACCGAAGGCCGGAGCAAGGAGGAGATTGCTGCCGATCTGGCCCGGGCAGCCATGGAAGAGTTCGGGATGGCCAAGGGCACTCTGCAGTTCCTGAAACGCGCCCCGGCCAAGCGGCAAGCCCTCTGGGAGCGGCTGGGGATCGCCCCGCGGGGGATCGACCGCGAGGTGGTGGAGGCGATGCACCGCACCACCATGGGCGTGGACAACGATTACGTGAACCTGGTCCTGCATGGAGTGCGCACCGGCCTGAGCGACGGCTGGGGTGGCTCCATGCTTGCCACCGAGTTCTCCGATATCCTGTTCGGAACACCGGTCCCGGTACGGGGCACCTGCAACCTGGGTGTGTTGAAAGCCAACCAGGTGAACATTATCGTTCACGGCCACGAGCCCACCCTGTCCGAAATGATCGTGCTGGCCGCCCGGGACCCGGAGCTGTTGCAAGCGGCGCAACAGGTAGGCGCCCAAGGGATCAACATCTGTGGCATCTGCTGTACCAGCAACGAAATCCTGATGCGCCACGGTATTCCCATTGCCGGTAACTTCCTGCAACAAGAGCTGGCAGTGATCACCGGCGCAGTGGAGGCCATGGTAGTCGATGTCCAGTGTATCATGCCGGCCCTGGCCAACGTGACCAGATGCTACCACACCAGGCTGATCTCCACTTCTCCGAAGGCGAAGTTCCCGGGGGCGGAGCACATTCCCTTTAACGAACAGACCGCCCTGGATAACGCCAAACAGATCGTCCGGATAGCAATCGAGAATTACCCCAAACGTAAACCAGAACTGGTCCAGATTCCTGACCAGGAAACGTCGCTGATCGGCGGGCTCAGCGTGGAAGCGATTCTGAAGGTGCTGGGCGGCAGCCTGAACCCGCTGCTGGATGCCATCAAGGCGGGGCAGATCAAGGGCATTGCCGCTATTGTGGGCTGCAATAACCCGAAGACCACCCAGGACCAGGGACACCTGGTCCTGGCCCGGGAACTGATCAGAAATGACGTGCTGGTGGTGGAGACCGGTTGTGCCGCCATCGCTTGCGCCAAAGCCGGCCTGCTGCTGCCTGAGGCTGCTGCCGAGGCGGGACCAGGCTTGAGGGCGGTATGCGAACTACTAAAAGTACCGCCGGTCTTCCACATGGGCTCCTGCGTCGACATCAGCCGCATCCTGGTGGTGGCTGCGGCGGTAGCCAACGCCCTGGGGGTGGATATCAGCGACCTGCCGGTGGCCGGAGCGGCACCCGAATGGATGTCGGAGAAGGCGGTGGCTATTGCGGC
>JBEKKU010000169.1:0-3568 GCA_050010575.1 Thermacetogeniaceae bacterium
AGATCAGTTTGGTGTTCCCCACTGCGATCAGAACCGAGCCCCCGGCGTACTTGAGATAGTTTCTCTGTATCGATACAGGCCGCAGATCTGACAGGTTTCTTCCGTCCGGGCGCATGGCCACCAACTCCTTAACATCGTTTGCCAAAGCTTATCACATTTTTTCCATCCACTTCAAGTTCTTCAGGCGAAGGCAATGCCCCGCAATCGTTATTTGAGTTGCACGGGAACTGTCACTGCCGTTGGCATAGCATAGGCAGCAAAGCTTGGCAGCGAATGGAAATATGGTCAACAGCCGTGGTGATCCTGATTTACACCAACGGCAACATAGATCCTCATTTTGCATGGGCTAATCGAAATGTAGCACTTTTATCAGCTATAGCATATATTAACCAGGAATGTGCTACCTGGTAATTGAGTTATTATTTGTAAGGAGGTTCATAGATGGATCCTGCAGACATGAATAGCATTGAATCTTCTATGGAGGATGTGATCGATCAAAAAGATGAAATAATTCAGGATGAAGCGCCTGATGCTGCCGAAACACCTCAGTATGCCGACGCCGAATGTCCTAAACCCCAGCCCGATGAGGAACTGGCGCAGGAACAAAAACTTTATTGTCCCTGTTCGCCGCCAGATCCCAAACTTACCTGGGAACAGGTGCTGGCGCAATACAACTCGCAACATCCCATTACCACCCGCCCAGAGTATCCTATTAATACTGCCCCCGCGCAGCGCGGCTGAGGAAGGCCCTGGCGCTAAAGCGATCAAGCCAGTTAGGCTAAAAGCAGAAGGGAGGAGCATATCCTCCCTTTTTATATGTTGAATAAGAGAATCGCGCAGTTGTACACCCAGTGGGTGCCTCGCCGCGCACAGTATAGATGGCCGGTGTCAAGGATGCGGGTTGAGGAATATAATAACGTGAATGTAGCAGGTTTTACCATAGTCGGATCCAACAGTTCTTAATTCCAAGAGCTGTGGCCTAGGAGAGACAAGGTCTTATGGCTCAGTTTGTAACCACAAAGGGTTTTCAGGCAGATTTTCAGGCAATATACCAGAAGAATCTCACCGCCTTATCTAATATCGAACCCGACCTGGCGGCACGGGTCGCTGCCTGCCCACTGACCGGAAAATACCGGATGGCGCCCTCAAAGGGCAAGGTTCCCGTTCCCAATATCAAGATAGTGGATAAGGGTGTTTTTTATTACGACGAAACAGATCCATTTTCCGAGGTGAACAAGGAACTTAGATCGCTCAATCTCAAGAACGCTCAGATTGCCATATTTTTCGGGTTCGGACTGGGTTATCAGGGACATATATTTGGGAACCAGTGGGTAAATAAGGCCAACAACCGGTTCATGCTTTTTTTCGAGCCGGATCTGGAGCTTTTTAAAGCAGCGCTTACTTATAATGATATGGCGCCCCTGATCACACACCCCAATGTCAAGCTGATTGTCGGTGTCCAACCGGAAGATCTTTACGCCATCCTCTACAATTACCTGCTGGAGCATAACAGATATCTTCTGCTACGCGCCGTCAAGATAGTACACCATAAAACAGCCCTGCTGCTGAACCGCGACTATTACCAGCAGGCTTACAAATCATTGCAGGAAGCGGCGCTCCAGGTGATACTCTTGTTTGGCAATAGCCCGCAAGATTCCCTGGTCGGGGTAGCGAACGCTCTGGCCAATCTAAAAATTATTCTTGAGAATCCTGGCATCAATCTTCTATACGATAAATTTAAGGGCAAGCCGGCCATTGTCGTGGCGACAGGCCCCTCTCTCAACAAAAACAAACACCTGCTAAAGGGCCTGGAGCACAGGGCGCTGATCGTCAGCGCAGATGCCTCATTAAAGATATTGATGGAGATGGGGGTAAAACCCCACCTGGTAACTGCCCTGGAAAGAGTTCCCGAAGTGGTCAAGTTGATCGACGGGTTTACCGCCGATGATTTAGCGGAAGTATATTTTGCCGCCTGTCCGATCATCTTGCCGGAGGTATACGCCGCCTATCCCGGCCCCAAAATTATGGTCTATAGAAATTTCAATCACTTCAAATGGCTGGAGACAGACAAGGGAATTTTAAATATCGGGCCATCAGCCGGGAACATGGCCTTTAAGGTGGCCGAGGCGTTGGGCTGCGACCCGATCATCCTGATCGGGCAGGACCTTGCTTACGGTCGGGAGGGAACCAGCCATGCACAGGGCACTCCTTACGGAGAACACCAATTGACAGAGGACGACAATGATATCTTGGAAGTTCCCGGCAATGACGGCCTTCCTGTCAAGACCAACAGCACCTGGCTGCAATTCCTCAAACACTACAGGATAGATCTGGAGACATACCAGGGCGCCTGTCTGAATTGTACAGAAGGAGGCGCTTACATTCAAGGCGCCCGGGTGATGACTTTTCAGTCAGCCATTGACCATTATTTGCAAGAAGAATTCGACCCCCGGAGGGTGATCAGGGTGAACTTGAATAGTTTTATCACCGGGAAGATCAAGGATGACTGGGCCAAGGTGTACGGAATTATCACAGAGACCAGGAGGGCGATGACCGATCTCCTGTCATCCTGCCAGGAAGGAACAGCTCTTGTAAAGCAAGCCGAACCAGAACTCTCACGTATCATAGATAAATATAAGGAGATCAAGCCCAGGAAACTGGAAAAGAAATTGCAGGCCTGGGAATCCAAGATCTACGGACTGAGGCTGAAATGCATCCATGCGCACCCCTCATATGAACTGTTCTTCATGCACATCGCCCAGTCCTATATCATCAACTTCGACATGGAGACCAACATGATCCCTGAAAAATACGATGATCTGTTGCCGGCTAGGGCGGCTATCCTGCTCCGCTACCAGGAATGGTTCAAGACCATCAGCGAACTGGGCTTGATGAGCATCGAGCCGCTGGATCGGGCGATCCTCGATCTGTAGGCAAAAACCAGGCAGACTGCGGAATCCCGAAAGATCAACGGAGTTTGAAGAACGTTACTGATGGCGTACCGGCTTGGGGGAAAAACATGGCTGATGACCAGGCTTTGACCACATATAGTTCCGAATGGGCAAATAAAACTATTTTAGTGACAGGCGGCACCGGTACCGTCGGGTCTGCCCTGGTGCGGGAGTTGCTCGCCTGCAATCCCAGAGTAATCCGGGTCTTCAGCAGGGATGAGCACAAGCAATTCGAGCTGCAGCAAGAACTGGGCAGGCACAAAAATGTGCGCTTCCTGCTCGGCGATGTACGCGACCGGGAGCGGCTCCTGAGGGCGACGGAAGAGGTGGACGTGGTTTTTCACACCGCCGCCCTGAAACATCTGCCGGCCTGCGAGTACAATCCCTTTGAGGCGGTCAAGACCAATGTGCTGGGCACCCAGCATGTGATCGACGCCGCTCTCCACCATAATGTTGAACGGGTAATCTACACCAGCAGCGACAAGGCGATTAGCCCGACCAACGCCATGGGCGCCACCAAACTCCTGGCAGAAAGGCTGATCTCGGCGACCAATTATGCCAGAGGCAACAAGCAGACTGTATTCACCGTGGTGCGCTTCGGCAATATTATCGCCTCC
>JBEKKU010000170.1:0-3564 GCA_050010575.1 Thermacetogeniaceae bacterium
CGTTGATCGTCTCATCCAGGGAGGCCGGACGCTGGGTGGCCAGAATCAGAAAGACGCCGTACTTGCGGCCCTCCTGGGCCACCTCCCGGAATGCTGCCCGCGCCGGGGCGATGATCTCGAAGCCCTTGGGAGCGAAGTTATGGGCCTCGTCGGTGGCGATCACGAAGGGCGGAAACTTCTCACCGGGCGCCTCCCCGCGCTGCAGGGCATCGGTGTAGCTGCGCCGCAGATGGTACAGCTTGCCGATCAGATAGGAACTCAAAACTTTCAGCAGCCAGATCGGGCCGCGGATCACCGTCAGGCGCCGCCGCTTGAGGGAATCGATGATCGGAGCGATGTCCTTGCGGAAGATCCCCTCACGCTCCAGCCGGAGCAGCCGCCACTGAACGCCCCGCAGGCTGCTGGGGAAAACCGCCGTGCGGGCCATGGCCGCAATCATCTTTTCATAACGGGAATTTGCTCCATACTTCTTCTGGATCTGTTCGCGGGCCTCATCTTCCTTTTCCAGCCAGGTGATCAGATCCTCCAGCCTGCCGGTAAAACTCACAAAAGAGTCCTTGTTCTGGTACACGGTCTTCAGGGCGTTGTCCATCCCCTCGGTGAAGTTGCCGCCGGCGGCGGTGAGCAGGTTGGCCAGTTCATTGCTGCTCAGTTCCTCGAATTTGATGCCGATATCACGCCCGATGTTCAGGATCGCCGTCCGGCCGCCGTAGCGGGAGCCGTAATCACCGGCCAGCCCTTCGAAGGTGGTGGTGAAACTCATCTCGTAGTGGGGGTCGAAGACCAGGGTCGGCACCCGCTTCTCCAGCAGTTCTTCCAGGATCACCCTGAGACCGAAGGACTTGCCGGAGCCGGAGCCCCCGAAGATCCCCAGGTGCGGGTACTCCTGCATCGCCTGGTAGTCGAAGATGAAGGGCGTCCCGCTCTGTGGCAGCACCCCCGCTCCCTTGACGAATAGCGGGGCGATCTCCTGTAGTTCCGGCGGCAGGCCCTGCTGCAGCTCCTCGGTGCCCAGGAACACACCCAGCACCAGGCCGCGGTCCGGCGGGCAGGGAATCAGCAGGTCCCTGACCTCGTCGAATGACGGCACCCGTACGGCGGCTCCGACCGCTACCGGGGACGGCAGGTTGCCCAGCATGCGCACCTTCGCCAGGTGGATTGTCTCATCGCCCACGTTGAAACCGATCTGCTCCAGCCCTGACCATACCCGGGGGTCGATCAGGGGGCTGCGCTCCAGAGTCAGCGGAAGGAAACGGTTGAAGGACTTGGTCTCCACTACCTCGCCCCGGGGCTGGCGCAACTCCGCATCATCAACCACCAGGACCTCGTTGATGCGAAACTTCCGCTCCCTGGAGGCCACGTAAATATACTGCTGCGTGGTGACACCAACCACCTGCACCTGCATCATCTCCCCAGCTCTAGACAACCGTTTTTGAAAATAATTTAACGATTTTTCAGTTTCATAAATATATGCTAGCAGAAGAGCCGTCCTTGTGTTCGGATTTCTAAAATCGGCAGGCTATTCTCAAAGAACCATTGAACAGGAAAACTGTCCCCGTGTCTACGCGTGAGCGCGAGAACCGTCCCCGCGTCCATTATAGGTCGGGCGGGCTCGCAGCGGCCTCAGGAACAGCTCCCGCAGGGCCGGGTCCAGGTAGGCGGCCAGCAGCGCCTCCACCTGGTCGGCAGTGATGCGCACCTCGGCATCGACCACGTCCAGCCAGAGGGGAAAACCCCTGCCGTGGGCGGGCGTGACCGTATACAGGAAGTTCATGGCAGCCTCCAGATCCCCGGCCTGCTCGGCCAGATAATCCACCGCGATCGCCTGGGGGTGCCGGGACAGCCGGGCATAGATCCGGCCCCACCGGCACGGGGCGTCCAGGTGGCCATGAACCCGGAAGATCTCACCCGGCTGCAGCATACCATAGAGCTGTTCCCGGTCGGCCCAGCCGGCAAAAGCCTCCGCAGGCGTATCTCCGGTCTCTGACATCTGCTTGACCAGGGTACGGGTGGCGATCTCCTCGGCCACTCCGAGCATGATCGTTCCCTGGCGCAGGACACCTGCTTTAATCCGCTCCCAGATTGCCGGGGCATGGGTCGCCAGGCGGGCAAAACCGCCGTCCCACAGCAGGATCCGGGGGCGCTCCCGCTCCAGGGCTGCCTCACCCGCCTCCGCCTCCATGGCGGCCAGGGTCTCCCAGCGAATATGCGCCAGGGCATCTTCCGGGTTAAGACCCTGATCGAGCAGGCCCTGCACCCGGGCCTGGTCCTTCGATAGCAGCGGGGAGAAAATCTTATCGGTCCAGTACTTGTTCCCTGCCACACCCTGCCTGGTGGACCTGGCCAGGGCCCGAAAGAAGGTCACCAGGTAGGGAAAACTGGCTCCGCAGGAACCGAATGAGCCATCCACCCCCACTAGGGGCGAATCTCCAAGGAGAGCCCGGATCTCCTCCGGACAAAGATAATGCAGCTGGGTGATCCTCCCGATCTGTTGGGCCAAGCTGCGCCGCATGGCCGCGCTGCCTGCCGCCTGCTGGCGCCGGGCCAGTGCCCCATTCAACTCTTTTAGCTCAACTACCAGCCCGTCTGTTTCCTGCAATTCGTCAGTATCCATCATCACAATACCCGCGGTCCTTGTTTCGATTGTCATCTACTATTTCGCCAGTCATTACTCCGGAAGGAAATGCGCTGTTGCTGAGTCCTCATGTCATGCCGCACAAAGAACCGTCCCCCGTGTTAGGCGTGTTATGCTTTTTCAGTTGCCAGCTTAAGAGTTCGGCACTACCATCCTGCTTTCCTCCATAGCCGGTGACAACCCGGAAAAAACCGCAATTCTGCACCGCTAACTAAAAAAAAGGTTTTAAAGCCAGCGTTTTTAAATTATTATTGGATATATAGAACATCTTCTGCTTCCTTGGAAGCTGATGGCCAAAGATTCCCGGCCGGGAGAAAATACTCCGGAGACTGTATCCCGAAGGAGTTGACAGAGCGATGCCCTATGCAGTGATCATGGCCGGTGGCCGCGGCGAGAGATTCTGGCCGAAGAGCCGCCAGGAACTCCCCAAACAATTCTTGCGCCTGATCGGCGATCGCACTATGCTGCAAATAACAGTCGACCGGTTGCAAAAAACGATCCCCCCGGGACAGATTTTCATCATCACCGGAAAGGCATACTATGATATAGTTCGTGGACAGGTTCCTGAAATTCCTGAGGAGAACATCATCCTGGAACCGATCGGCCGGGATACGGCAGCAGCGGTGGGATTATCAGCGGTGGCCATCTCCCGGAGAGACTCCGCCGGGGTGATGATCGTCCTGCCGGCAGACCATTATATTGCTGATGAAGAGCAGTTCTGCGCAGTCTTGCAGAGCGCAGTGGCATTGGCCAAATCCGGCGAACACCTGGTCACCCTGGGTATCACTCCGAACCGCCCGGAGACTGGTTTCGGGTACATTGCCCATGGCCGGCTGTACCAGATCGTTGACGGCAATCCCGCCTATGCCGTTGACCGGTTCACGGAAAAACCAGGCCTGCAGCGCGCCCTGGAGTACCTGGCAAGCGGC
>JBEKKU010000171.1:0-3533 GCA_050010575.1 Thermacetogeniaceae bacterium
GGGGAGCACGTGCAGGTCGCGGGCCTTCTGGACCAGGCGATTGGTGCTCTCCTTCAGACTCTTCATGCTGCCGGCCAGTTTGCTCTCACTCCGGGTCATGCTCTCCTCGGCCCCGTTCCGCACGATCAGGATGTCCTTCCCGATGGTGCGCACCTCAGCGGCTGACAGCACGGCCTTCCCTTTCAGGAAGCCCTCCCCGGGAGTGCCGCTCACCTCGAAGGCGGTGATCTTCCCGGTCTCCGTGTCCACAAAAAATTCCTCCACGTGCCCCAGGGCGGCGCCACCCTCGGAGATCACCCGCACCCCCTTGAGGCGCACGTCCTCCTTAAGCAGGCTGACGATCTGGGGCAGGCTGGTGAGCCGTTCGGCGTTGGCCATCTTCTGCACGGTCAGGGCATTATTGCCGACGCTGACCACCCGGGAGTAGGGGATCACCTTCTGCTCCCTGAACAGGCCGGGGCGCTGTACGATAATCGCCGCCACCTCCGCGGTCTGCGGGTTGATCACCAGATCCCGGATGCGCCCGATCTCCCGTCCTTCATCCAGGCTGATAACAGCTAGCGACTTGAATTGCTGGCTTTTTCGCATCCTGACTCCTCCCTGAATTTGACAAAGGTTAACCTTCTAAAAATATATTGGCCCCGCCGCCGCTCTATGCAATCTTTTACGCCAGCAGGGCCTACACCCCCGCCGCTCGTTAGCTGTTCCGGCCGCTGCCCGGGCATTGAACAGGATAACAGCTTGAATATCGTTTCTTTTAGCTATATAATCTGTTGGAAATAGCCAACAACAGACGGGAGATGCCCGTATCATAATCTGGTGGAAGCAATGACCGGAGCAACGCATATGCTGGCAGGCGCCCTGGTGTACAGCCTGGCCAGAACCAATCTCACAAGGATCAGGAACATCGCCCCGCTGGGCCTGGCGCTGGCCTTCTGCTCGCACTTCCTGCTGGATGCCGTGCCCCATTACGAACTGAGCATGCCCTGGCAGTATGCCCTGGCCGCCGTGGCCGGACTGTTTATCCTCCTGGTCGTTTGGTGTACCGGTGATCCCTATCCCTTCCTGGCCGGCCTCGCCGGCGCTCTGCCTGACGTCATCTGCATCCTGGGGATCAGCCCAGCCTTCACCCAACTGCACAACTTTTTCCACTTCAAGGCCACCTTCACCGTGCCCCTCTACGCAGCATACCTGGAGGCCGCCTTCGACCTGCTGCTGGCCTTCTTCCTGGTCGGCAACGAGCTGAGCGCCCCGCTGCCCGCCCGCCATTGCCACTAGCCCGGCCGCAGCCTGACAAATATTATCAGCGTTTACAAAATTATTTTAGCTATCCGCTTGTATATGGGCCTGTCTCTGGGTTATAATAAGGTTTGTGTTGTAGTTCACAGTATTAGATTGACAGTGTGACGGATGTTAGAATCAAGCAGTGGTCAGCCAAATGAGAGCAAACCAGGCGGCGCCCAAAACAGCGCTTTTTTATTTTGTCCACGCCCGCCGGTCGACCGGCGGTCACCCGACCAGTGATGGCAATATTGGATGCTGTTTACTGCAACACCCCATATGTAAATAGAAAGCTTACAGAATCTTTACCCTGGCAAAACAACCGGGACGGTCGCAGAGGGTAAAATGATAGCCGGACGAGCGCTGCCGGACAGGGTAAGCCAAGCGGCCACATCCCGGAACAATACATAAGCAGGGCAGCGTTGGGCCCTCAGGGCTCACCAGCAGAACTCTGCTAGCAAGAGGTGAACAACATGGCACGCGAATACCAAATGGACAAAATTCGCAACATCGGCATTATGGCGCACATCGACGCCGGCAAGACCACCACCACCGAGCGCATCCTGTATTACACCGGGCTGACGCACCGGATCGGCGAGGTGGACGACGGGGCCGCCACCATGGACTGGCGGGTGCAGGAGCAGGAGCGGGGGATCACCATCACCTCCGCCGCGACTAGTTGCGTCTGGCGGGACTGCCAGATCAACCTGATCGACACCCCCGGCCACGTGGACTTCACCGTAGAGGTGGAGCGCTGCCTGCGGGTGCTGGACGGCGCCGTCGCCGTGTTCGACTCGGTGGCCGGCGTGGAGCCGCAGTCGGAGACGGTCTGGCGGCACGCTGACAATCACGGCATCCCGCGCATCGCCTACTTGAACAAGATGGACCGCACCGGAGCGGACTTCTACCGGTCGCTGCAGATGATCTGCGACCGTCTCAAGGTGAAGGCGATCCCGCTGCAGATCCCCATCGGCTGCGAGGACAACTTCCGGGGCATGATCGACCTGATCGCCGACAAGGCGCTGTACTACCAGGACAACCTGGGCGAGATCATCGAGACCAAGGAGACCCCGGAGGAGCTGCGGGAGCAGAAGCGTTTCTACCGCGAGCAACTGCTGGAGGCCCTGTCCGAGGTCGACGACCAGTTGATGGAGAAGTACCTGAGCGGCGAGCCGATCTCCGAGGAGGAGATCAGGGCGGCTGTTCGCAAGGGCACCATCAGCCGGCAGATCGTGCCGGTGCTGTGCGGCTCGTCCAAGCGCAACAAGGGCGTGCAACCGCTGCTGGATGCAGTGGTGGACTACCTGCCCTCGCCGCTGGATATGCCCGCAGCCAGTGCCACCGACCCGGAGACCGGAGAGGTCGTGGTCTCGGCCTGCGCCGACGAGGCGCCGCTGCTGGCCCTGGTCTTCAAGATCCAGACCGACCCCTACGGTAAACTGTCCTTTATCAGGATCTACTCCGGCACCCTGGAGGCGGGCAAGACCGTCTACAACGTCACCAAGCAACGCCGGGAGCGGATCGGACGGCTGGTCAAGATGCACGCCAACTGCCGCCGGGACATTACGGCGGCCTACGCCGGGGAGATCCCGGCGATCATCGGGCTCAAGGAATCGGTGACCGGGGACACCCTGTGCGCCGAGGAACACCAGCTGCTGCTGGAGCAGATGGAATTCTCGGAGCCGGTGATCTCCAGCGCCATCGAACCGTTGACCAAGGAGGACCAGGACCGGCTGGGCAACGCCCTGCACCGCCTGGCCGAGGAGGACCCGACTTTCCGCACCCACGTGGACGAGGAGACCGGGCAGACCCTGATCTCCGGCATGGGCGAGCTGCATTTGGAGATCATCATCGACCGCCTGCAGCGGGAGTTCAACGTCAACGCCGCGGTCGGCCAGCCCCAGGTTGCCTACCGGGAGACGATCACCCGGAGCGCCAAGGCCGAGGGCCGGTTCGTCAAACAGAGCGGCGGCCACGGCCAGTACGGCCACGTGGTGCTGGAACTGGAGCCCCTGCCCACCGGCGAGGGTTACAAGTTCGTCGATAAGACCATCGGCGGGGTCATCCCGAGGGAATACATCCCATCCATCGACGCCGGCATCCAGGAGGCCATGCAGAAGGGGATCGTCAGCGGCAGCCCGATGATGGACATCCAGGCTACCGTCACCGGCGGGTCGTACCATGACGTGGACTCCTCGGAGATCGCCTTCAAGGTAGCCGGCTCCATGGCCTTTCGCAACGCCGCCTCCAAG
>JBEKKU010000172.1:0-3504 GCA_050010575.1 Thermacetogeniaceae bacterium
GATAGGCGATCAGTAGCTCCAGGCCGCGGCGTTCGATACCTTTCAGTTCTTTATTGAACCGCTTATTAAAAAACTGTAGGAAATTGTCTACCAGCGCCGAAATATCATCTTTGCGCTCTTTCAAAGGAGGAATCAGTAAGGTCAACACATTGATCCGGTAGAAGAGATCAGACCGAAAGCGGTTCTCTACTACCATCCGATAAAGATTGCAGTTGGTAGCGGCGATCACCCTGACATCTACCGGAATCACCCGGTTGTCACCCAGCCGCATCACCTCGTACTCCTGGAGCACACGCAGCAGCCTGGTCTGTAGCCGCTCCGACATCTCGCTGATCTCGTCCAGGAAGATGGTGCCGCCGTGAGCCAGTTCGAACAATCCGGGCCGGCCCCCCTTTTTAGCTCCGGTGAAAGCTCCTTCAACATATCCGAACAGTTCGCTTTCCAGGAGGTTTTCGGGCACGGCAGCACAGTTGACGGCGATAAAGGGGCCTCCCCGCCTGGGGCTGACGTTGTGCATGGCCTGGGCGAAGAACTCCTTGCCGACGCCGGTCTCTCCGTAGATCAGTACGGTGGCGTCCACCGCTCCGAAGCGTTTGGCCTTCTCTATCACTGCCATGGTGGTTCGACTAGAGCCAATGATATCATGAA
Source organism: Thermacetogeniaceae bacterium (assembly GCA_050010575.1). Lineage (GTDB taxonomy): Bacteria > Bacillota > DSM-12270 > Thermacetogeniales > Thermacetogeniaceae > Palsa-1188. Next base: position 649 of record JBEKKU010000172.1, read on the forward strand.
AGTGATACTTGGCAATGTGTCCACGGTCGCGCAGAGTTTTGCGCACCTTCTGATCGAGCATCTGCAGCCGGCTCACCTCCTGGAAGGTGGCAATTGCTCCGGCGGCGCTGTTGTTAACCATCACTGGTATGAAGTTGACTGCTAGCTTGGTGCCGTTATTGAGCAGCTCGACCGCGCCAGTCTCAAGCTTCCCTGTGATGAGCGTTTGAGCCAGACGCTCCCCGAAGGGAATAGTAACCACAGCTTTACCCACCGTGTCCACGTGGTCAACTCCGAGGAGCCGCTCAGCCATAGGATTGAGTGTAGAAATCCGGCCGTGGGCGTTGATGGCGACGATGCCGGTGTCAATAAAGTTGACGATCGCCTGAATCTGTTCGGCCTGTTCTTGCTCGCGGTTATAGTTGGCGAGGATCCTCTTGGCCTCGTATAGGGCATTCGCCATCGCCTCCTGACAACAGGCCACGAGTACTGTCTTCAGACCATGGGCAGCCGCCACCGTCTGGACACAGATATTCCCGATCACCACATCAACTTCCTGCTTTACCAGGGTCTCCACTCCCTGCTCGATCTGTTGAAAATTTTGCAGTGGTACCTTGACGATCTCGATCCCGAGGATCTCTTCCAGGGCGGTGCTGCCCCGGATCAACTCCGGATGGTCGAGAATACCCAGCCGCTGTCCTTTACCCTGAGCAAGCAGAATGGCGCGCAGCAAGTCGTAGCCGGTCGGGATGACCTCCACCACCGGCACCGGGAGGTTTTCCTGAGAGATCTGGAGAGCGGTCGCTCCCTGGCTGATAATCAAACGGGAACCCTCTCTGATCGCCTGCCAGGCAAGCTTGACCCCATCCTCCAGCTTCCCAATTTTGATGTCCAGCATAAAACCGAGTTGCAGCGAAACTTCGTGCGCCGTTGCAGCCAAGCGGCGATAGGGTGCGACCATAGTAATGTTGTTCATCTTTTCAGATCACCAGCCTTGCCTTCACCTGTTAACGGTGAGTGTAGACCCGTAGCTGCAATCCATTGCGCAACAGCGTGGGCAGCTAGTCGCCAGTCATATCTCTCTTATATGCTTGTTACCTCTGGGTTAATCAGGTTTCAGCTTCTGGTTCTCTGTAGAGCCTTTTAAGGGAATACCCGTAATCGGAAAGAGAAGGCCGAGAGAATGGTAGGTGGAGCTTTAAACGGGCGTAGGAGTATAGAGCGCAGGTGTTGCCGGGTCATAAATCAACAAATAAAGCCAACAGGACTGTATTCTGACATTTACATTATATAGCTGGCGCAAATGGAATACAATCCCAAAAGCCAGCAGGCTAAAATAAAAAGGATAGACACCTGCCTGTTCGGCCGGTCTATCCCGGTTAATCATTACGAAGAATCTGTCAGCTTGGTTAACTCAACTTGACTTACACTCTCCGGCAGCTGCCTTGAGCCGGGCCAGAGAGCGTTTCAGGGCCAACTCCGCCCGCAGGTAGTCCATGCCGGTGCGCTTCTCGTCCAGGCGCCGCTTGGCCCGTTCGTAGGCCTGCTTAGCCCGCAGCACATTGATGTCCTCGCCCCGCTCCGCCGCATCGGTCATGATCCGCAGCTTGTTGCCGCTCATCTCGAACACACCGTTATCGCTGGCCACCCAATGCAGTTTGCCATCCTTGCGGAATTTCAGCACACCGATGTTCAGGCCACCGATAAAAGGGGCATGGTTGCGCAGGATGCCGAAGTAGCCCTCGGGCGAGGAGAGCACCACGCTCTCCACCTCATCCTCCACCACTACCCGTTCCGGAGTGATGATCTCCAGAGTGAACTCCTTATGCTTCGATTTATCCTCTGGCGCCATGCTAACCCACACCCTCCAACTCGCGAGCCCGGGCGACAACCTCATCGATGTTGCTGGCCATCAGGAAGCACTGCTCTGGAATATCATCGTGCCGGCCATCGAGGATCTCCTTGAAGCCCCTGATCGTTTCCTTGATCGGAACGTAGACACCCGGCCGGCCGGTAAAGGGCTCAGCTACGAACATGGGCTGTGACAGGAAGCGCTGGATCTTGCGAGCCCGGGCGACGATCAGCTTATCCTCCTCCGCCAGTTCGTCCATCCCCAGAATGGCGATGGTATCCTGCAGGTCCTTGTAGCGCTGCAGCACCCGCTGCACGCCCCGGGCGACGTTGTAGTGCTCATCGCCGATGACCTGTGGGTCAAGAATGCGGGACGTGGAATCGAGCGGGTCGACCGCCGGGTAGATGCCAATCTCTGTCAACCCCCGGTTGAGCACGACCGTGCCGTCGAGGTGAGCAAAGGTCGTGGCCGGCGCCGGGTCGGTCAGGTCGTCGGCAGGTACGTAGATCGCCTGCACTGAAGTGATCGAACCCTTGCGGGTAGAGGTGATGCGCTCCTGCAGCAGGCCCATGTCAGTGGCCAGGGTCGGCTGGTAGCCCACCGCTGAGGGCATGCGCCCCAGCAGGGCGGATACTTCGGAACCGGCCTGGGTAAAGCGGAAAATATTATCGATAAAGACCAGCACATCCTGGCCTTCTTCGTCCCGGAAGTATTCCGCCAGGGTCAGGCCGGCCAGCCCCACCCGGAGGCGCGCTCCCGGCGGTTCGTTCATCTGCCCGAAGACCAGGGCGCATTTGTTGATCACCCCGGACTCCTTCATCTCCAGCCAGAGGTCGTTGCCCTCCCTGGTGCGCTCACCCACGCCGCAGAATACGGAAAAACCGCCATGCTCGTAAGCAATGTTGCGGATCAGTTCCTGAATGATCACGGTCTTGCCCACGCCGGCGCCCCCGAACAGTCCAATCTTGCCCCCCTTGGTGAATGGCGCCAACAGGTCGACAACCTTGATGCCGGTCTCCAAGACC
>JBEKKU010000173.1:0-3427 GCA_050010575.1 Thermacetogeniaceae bacterium
CGTTTTTAATCCAGGGGATGAATAAAAAAGGTGAGTTAGGCCTAAATCGGGCCCTGCGTAGCAGACTTTACCCCGGGCAAGAGAGGATGGGAAGACGCAAAAGCCCGCTCAGTGGGGGGTGGCGCCAGGGTTGGGAGCCTTCACGGTTGGAGAGTCTACGGCATGCGGATTGAAGCCGACCAGTCTACGCCTTAGCCTAGGGGCCAAGTCATTGTTTTTCAAATACCAGGTCGATAACGCCTTTATTAATGGAGACAAATGAGGTGCGAGTTATCTCCTCTTTACTCTCTAAATCGTAGATAATCGCATTTGTGAGCGGTATGAAGCCATCGGGACTGTTTAGCAGATCGGTGAGCCGCATCTTTGGAAAGCCATGGGCATCTGCCTTGATTATGTTGCGATTGGTGTAGATGGTAACTTGTGTAGAAAGCTTTTTCTGCTTCAATTCAGGATTTTGCGTGATCATACTCCCTGGTTGTTGGCTCATACTACTTGTCCCTCCAGCATGGCAGGATTAATTACATGATAACAACCGTATTTCGCCAAAATAACAGCATTTCCTTCTTTTGATATATTTTTATGCAACGAGATCGGCAAAAAAATATGGCGAAGCTAATATATTTTCTCCTGAAGTAGGCAATTAATAACTGACTTTTGTTTTATCCAGGGGATCGCCCCGGACTTAGGCCCGGGGTTTGTTTTTTCTGCTTTGGCAGAGACAGCCCGCAGACATTCTCGTCCGGTAGTCCCAAAGCAGCATCATGCAGCATACGACTATTAGGAAGGGCTGTCGGCCTCTTTTACTTGGTGCTGACAATTTGATGCTGGCGTGTTCTCTGATATTCAAAGTTAATAGGAATTTGACGCTCCATTCCCGGTAGTTGAACCGGAACATTGCTAAAGAAGGGATGACGATGCGACCCGAACAGCTAACTGAGCGTTGGGCTAGGAGGACGGCCCCTGTCCACGGCGATCGTAGTTTCATGGACTATCCTGTAAAGATATTGGACGTCGATTACCGGCGTTATAACTTGACGATCAAGGATGTTGGCGGTGGCGTGTGGCAGTTGCCCTGGTACTGGATGGATGATAACTGGGAGATCAGCGACGATCCGGCCCGTGTTTCTATCTGGCAGGAGGCGCTATGGGTGATGAAGCGCGGCTATGTTAAATGATGCGGCCTGACTGCTGCTTGCCTCCGAGACAGGAAAAAGAAGCATCGCTTTAGAACTTAAGTAGGGGGATGAAGAAGCGGGGATTATAAATATCCGGGGATTATAAGTATTAAAGGAGACTGAAGCATGGAACGGGTTGCCCTGATCAGGTGCGAGTCATACGATGTGGACCAGATCGAGCAAAAGCTGAGGGACGGTTTCGGGCTGTTGGGGGGCGAGGCGTTCCTGCGCCGCCTGATCCCTGTGGGCAGCTCTGTACTGTTGAAACCCAATATGCTCAGCATCGAGCCGCCGGGGTCTCTCGTGATCACCCACCATGCCGTCTTCGAAGCCGTGGTGCGCATAATCAGAGACTACTCGGACAGGCTTTCCTTCGGGGATTCCCCGGGTTTTGGCGACTCCAGAAGGGCTGCCCAGAAGGCCGGCCTGATGAAGGTGGCCGAACGCTATGGGGTCAAGTTCGAAGATTTCAAGGAGTCCATTCACGTCAAGTGCGAGGACGCCCTGCTCTGCAAGTCCTGGGATATTGCCAGGGCGCCCTACGAGGCCGACGTGCTGATCACCCTGCCCAAGTTAAAGACGCACGGCCTGGCCTTTATGACAGGGGCGATCAAAAACCAGTTCGGGTGTGTGCCCGGACTCCAGAAACCGGCCTGGCATACCAGAATGACAGATCCTGAAAACTTCAGCCAAATGCTGCTCGATCTGAACACCCTCCTGAATACCAGCTTTGCCGTCCTGGACGGAATCAACGCCATGGAGGGGAACGGGCCGAGCAACGGCAGCCTATACCGGTTAAATGCGCTGATCGTGGGGCAGGGCCTCAGCGCCGTGGATTCAGTTGCGGCGAGGTTGATCGGTTATAGTGATCCGTTAGGGGTGCCGGTCCTGAAAGAAGCTCACGAGAGTGGGCGGGGGGCGGTACTGCCCCACGAGATCGAGGTGCTCGGTGAAAGTATCGAACGCCTGAAGGCTACCCACTTCAAGCTGGTGAGAGGCGCTTCCGCTTCCTCAAGCCGGATGTTCCAATCAATAGCGCCTCTGCTCAGAGGGGCCATGGTTCCCAATCCCGCCCTGCGCCGGGAGAAGTGCATCGGATGCCGCCGGTGCGCCGAGGTCTGTCCTTTGAAGCCACAGGTGATCAGCTTTACAGACCAGAACGGCAAGTGGATGCCTCGCTGGAACCTCGACGCCTGTATCAGGTGTTTCTGCTGCCAGGAACTCTGCCCGGAGGGCGCCATCGAGCTCCGATACGGCGGCATCGGCAGGCTGTTACACTGCCAAAATCCTTAGGCTTCTTCTGACCGATCTAAAAGTTATCGCTAGGGGCAATTGGCAAGCGCTGCATCCGGCGCTGTTAAAACCTGTTGCGTATAAGACCGGCGTCGATACATGAACCCGGTCATACCTTTTACTCCCCGTTGGCTGCTGCCGGCAGGGAGTTGCCGCCTCTGTGTGGAATTTGTTAGTTACAATCCCCGGCAAGGGGTCGGGTGGCAGGACTTGCAGCCAGGCTGACCGGGGGTTTAGAAGACGGGAGGAGCCAGTTGTGACCAGACCGAGAACAGTAGAAACCGATCAGGGAATTCAGGACGAGCTCGATGTTCAGGCATACGACAGTATGATGCGGGGGCTCCGGGATGGCGGCCGGCTGCCCACCAGCCGGATCACCAGATCCAGGATTGACAAGGGCCTGGCCCTGGAGATCGGTCCTGGCCCCGGCTACCTCGGCCTGGAATGGCTACGGCAGACTCAGCAGACCAGCCTGGTGGCCCTGGAGATCAGCCAGGCGATGATCCAGGTGGCCGAGAACAACGCTGCGGAGTATGGACTGGGTAACCGCACCCGGTACGTGCTGGGTGACGACCAGCAGATGCCCTTCGAAAGCGACAGCTTCGAGGGGGTGTTTTCCAACGGGTCGCTCCACGAGTGGTCGGAGCCCGGCCGGGTCTTCCAGGAGATCTACCGGGTACTGAAGCCCGGCGGCCGGTATTTTATCAGCGACCTGCGACGGGATCTCCATCCGGTAATGAGGTGTCTGCTGTACCTGATGGCCAGGCCAAGAGAGATGCGGGCCGGACTGTTGGCCTCCTTGGGCGTCGCCTATACCATCCGGGAGATCGAGGAGATAATCGTTCAGGCCGGGCTGAAGGAATACACCATAGCCAAGTCGATTGTTGGCCTGGAGATCTGCGGAGAAAAACCGCCAGCGTGAGCACCATCCGGCGCGATCCGGCCGCGACAATCCGGCT
>JBEKKU010000174.1:0-3291 GCA_050010575.1 Thermacetogeniaceae bacterium
CTTCATCTTCGGGTCGGAGATCAAGGCGATCCTGGCCAACCCCCTGGTCAAGCCGGAACTGGACGACCAGGGCCTGGCAGAGATCTTCGTCATGTGCCCCGCCCGCACCCCCGGTCAGGGCGTGTTCAGAGATATCAAGGAAGTCAAGCCGGGCTGGAGCCTGGTTTATAACCGGAGCGGAGTCCACCTGCAGCAGTATTGGAAACTGGAGAGCCGGCTGCATCAGGATGATCTGGACACCACCGCTGCCCGGATCCGCTACCTACTGGAGGACACGGTGGAACGCCAACTGGTCTCTGACGTACCGGTCTGCGTATTGCTCTCCGGCGGCCTGGACTCCAGCGCCATCACCGCCTTTGCCGCCCGGGCCTACCAGAAGGCCGGGTGGGGTCGACTGCACACCTTTTCGGTGGACTACGTCGATAACCAGCGCTACTTCCAGGCCAACCGCTTCGAGCCGGACCCGGATGCCCCCTGGGCACGGCGGGTAACCGAACACTGCGGCACCGCGCACCAGATCATCCTGATCGACACCCCGGAGCTGGTAGATGCCCTTACAACGGCAGTGCATGCCCGCGACCTGCCCGGGATGGCCGATATCGACGCCTCCCTGTACCTGTTCTGCCGGGAGATCAAGAAACAGGCCACAGTGGCCGTCTCCGGGGAATCGGCGGACGAGATCTTCGGCGGCTATCCCTGGTTTCACCGGCCCGAAGATGTCCACTCCGGCACTTTTCCCTGGATCCGCATGATCAGGGAGCGAGCGCGGCTCCTATCGCCCGATCTGGTAGCCCGGCTGCGTCCCGAGGAGTACGTGGCGGCCAGGTTCCAGGAGGCGATCTCCGACGTGCCGGGCCTGCCGGGGGAGGAGCCTTTCAATGCCTTGATGCGCCAGATGACCCACCTTAATATGTGGCACTTCATGCAGATCCTGCTCGACCGTAAGGACCGCATGAGTATGGCGGTGGGGCTGGAGGTGCGGGTGCCTTTCTGCGACCACCGGCTGGCGGAGTATGCCTGGAACATCCCCTGGTCCTTCAAGACCGACGGCGACGCCGCTAAAGGCATCCTGCGACGCGCTTTGAAAGGGGTGCTGCCCGATGATGTCCTGGGACGCCGCAAGAGCCCCTACCCGAAGACCCACAACCCATCTTATATGAAAGCAGTCTGCCAGCTCATGGCTACCATCCTCGACAACCCGAACTCACCGTTGCTGCCTTTTGTTGATGCCGCCTCCCTGCGCCGGGTCGTACAGACCTTCGCCAGCGATTTTGAATCGGCCTGGTTCAGCCAACTGATGCGCGGGCCGCAGCTCCTGGCCTATTTCATCCAGGTGGACACCTGGCTGCGGGACTATCATATCTCCGTGGTGTAAAATGCAAATACTGGCCTGTCCCTATCGATATAATAGAAGTATAATGTATACTTTGACTCGTACCCGCGGTTTTTACGTTGACAAACACCATCCAGCAGATATAATAAAATCGTGCAATTTAAACCAGTAGCTATATAACCGTGGGCAATGGTGTCCAGCATTTTCAAGTGGGTAATGGAGCCCTTCTTTGAAAAGGAAGGGCTTTTTTTCATTTTTTTAGGGAGCCACCCCGAGAAAGCAGGAGGTGAAACCGGTAAGCCGCTAGCAATTTGTTGCTTATTTTCCCAAGCCCAGGGGCAAGCTAACCGGAGAGGAAAATTAATTAAGGAGGAATCAGGATGACACCTGAAGAAGTACTGGCATTTGCCAAGCAAAAAGGAATTGCCATGGTCGATTTGAAGTTCAACGACCTGCCGGGACTGTGGCAGCATTTTACCATCCCGATCAGCGAGTTGTCTGCGGAGATCTTCACCGAGGGAATCGGCTTCGACGGATCCAGCATCCGCGGCTTCCAGGAGATCCACGAGAGCGACATGCTGCTGATCCCAGACCCAGGCACCGCCCTGCTCGACCCGATCTGCAAGGCTCCGACCCTGTCCATGATCTGTGAGATCTCCGACCCGATCACCCATGAGCCCTACTCCCGCGACCCCCGGTACGTAGCCAAGAAGGCTGAGGCCTACCTGAAAAAAACCGGCATCGCCGATACCAGCTACTGGGGACCGGAGATGGAGTTCTTCATCTTTGACGATATTCGCTTCGACCAGAGCGTCAACTTCGGCTACTACTTCATCGATTCCGTCGAGGGTGAGTGGAACACCGGACGCGACGAGGAGCCAAACCTGGGATACAAGCCCCGCTACAAGGAAGGCTACTTCCCGGTGCCGCCCCATGACTCCCAGCAAGACCTGCGCACCGAGATGGTGATGAACCTGATCGATGCGGGCATCGGCATCGAGACCCACCATCACGAGGTGGCCAGCGGTGGCCAGGCAGAGATCGACATGAAGTTCGACACCCTGACCGTGATGGCCGACAAGTGTCTGCTCTACAAGTACATCGTCAAGAACGTCGCCCGGCGCCACAACAAGGTGGTCACCTTCATGCCCAAGCCACTGTTCCAGGACAACGGTTCCGGTATGCACACCCACCAGTCCCTGTGGAAGGACGGCACCAACCTGTTCTTCGACGCCAACGGCTATGCCTTGCTGAGCAAGACTGCCAAGAACTACGCCGCCGGACTGTTGAAGCACGCCCCGGCCCTATTGGCCTTCTGCGCTCCGACCACCAACTCCTACAAGAGGCTGGTGCCCGGCTTCGAGGCCCCGGTCAACCTGGTCTACTCCATGCGCAACCGCAGCGCCGCCATCCGCATCCCGACATACTCCGCCAATCCCAAGGCCAGGCGCATCGAGTTCCGCCCGCCGGACTGCACCTGCAACCCGTACCTGTCCTTTGCCGCCCTGCTGATGGCCGGCCTGGACGGCGTCAAGAACAACCTCGACCCGGGCGACCCGGTCGACAAGAACATCTACGAGCTACCCGCGGAAGAGGCGTCCAAGATCAAGCAGGTGCCGGCATCCTTTGAAGAGGCCCTGGATGCCCTGGAAGCCGACCATGACTTCCTGCTGGAGGGTGGCGTGTTCACCGAAGACTTGCTGGATGTCTGGATCCGCTACAAGCGGGAGCGGGAGATCGACGCCATCAGGCTGCGTCCGCACCCGTATGAATACCACCTCTACTTCGACCTGTAAGACAGGTTTACCGACATTAAGTTCGCCTCTGAGGCTTTACCTCAGAGGCGAACCATGTTTACACTAGCAGCCTGTGTGGGAAACATAGAAAACCTTGATAAGATATCATAAATATTTGCATATAAGGCAGGATATTCTTGTAATCCGTCGAATTCATTAAGT
>JBEKKU010000175.1:0-3189 GCA_050010575.1 Thermacetogeniaceae bacterium
CTATTATTTCGACTTGGCACCAGGGATAGAGCGACTCCTTCGCATAGACCGGGTCGGCGCCGAAGGATCGGGTATGGCCGCCCGAGGGATCGTAGGCCAGGCACGAACTGACGAAGGGGATCATGGATCTGACGAGGTCGGTTTCAGTTGGAATCGCCTCTTCTAAATTATCCGCCAGCAGAACCGTGAACCTCTTTTTCAGGCTTGTCTGGTAGCCGGGAGCCGTCAGGATGTGCTGCGAGAAGAGTTCCACGCAGAGGGAATAGTCCAGGCAGCGCGCCTGCAGGCACTGGTCGTGAAAGTCCCTGGCCAGGTCGCGGGCCTCGTTGATGGCCCTCTCCTTTTCAGCGTCTCCGGAGCAGGTCAGGAGCAGGCGCCTGGCCACCTCGTCGATCCCGGTGCCGTTGATGGCTGCCTGGTTCAGGTTGTTCAGAATCTGCAGGGCTATCTGCGACGAGGTGGCGACCAGGGCGTCGAAGGCGCCCTGGCTCCGTCTATGCTCTACGATCAGGTTCATCAGATAGTGCGAGGCTTCGGCGTTCAAAAAGGTGGGCTTGACGGGCTGCCGCCCCTCGCCCAGCTGCGGGAGAACCCAGTGCCAGTAGCTGACCAGTTCTTTTTGAATAAAACCCCAATAGGTGAGGATCTGCAGTTTTCCAGTGACCGCTAGATCGATGGCTTCACGCCACTTCCTTGCTTCCCGGATATTCATCACCAGCACCAGGATGCTGTCTGTGGGCACTCCCTGCCGGACAAAATCACAATAAGCCTCGATCAGCCTTGTCGTCTTGCCGGACAAGGGAAGGCCCTCGATGATCACATTCATGTCATCTCACCCTGCCTATACTATTGGCGTGTCTATGGTTGTTTCGCCATCCAGTCCCAGATACCTTCAATAACAATCCCGTTTGTGCTGCTGTGCCGGCGGCCGGCAACATGCCTCATCCCTCCCCCACCCCCCCGTGCTTGCAGGTCAATACCATCCGCTCAAGTCATATCTGTAAAATCGCCGGAATGTGAGATAATGTTTTATAACGATATGTCAATTTCTATCTCTCAGAAGGGTGTGAAAAGAATGAGCAACCCCCTATTGAATAAGGCATTTGATGATGCTTACCCCATTCCGGCGGCCGGGAGGATGACCCTGGCGGGCACGATCGACCGGGCCATGCTGCTGTTTGCCGTACTGGTGATCGCCGCGGCATGGACGTGGAATCTCTATTTTACAGGAAATTCCATCGCTTCATATCTGGCCGTGGGGCTTATCGGCGGCCTGGCCGTGGCGCTGGTGATCATTTTTGTCAGGCATCTGGCGCCCTATCTGGCGCCTGTCTACGCAGCGTTCGAGGGGCTGGCGCTGGGTGGCCTGTCTGCCACCTTTCAGGGATTATACTACGGCATAGTCATGCAGGCGGTGCTGGTGACGGTCTGCATCATGGGAGTGATGTTTCTTCTCTATAGATCGAGAATCATCAGGGCCACGAAAAGGTTCTGGATCGGGGTGACTGCAGCCACGGGCGGAGTGATGCTGTTCTATCTGGTGGATATAGTGTTGTCATTCTTCAACATCCAGATCCCCTTCTTTAATAGCGGGGGAATCATCGGCATCGCCATCAGCCTGGTGATCATCTGCGTGGCGTCGCTGAACCTGATCCTGGACTTTGACGTCATCGAGCGCGGCGTCCAATCCGGGCAGCCAAAATACATGGAATGGTATGCCGCCTTCGGCCTGATGGTGACCCTGGTGTGGCTGTACCTGGAGGTGCTGCGGCTGCTTGCCAGGCGCCGTTAGCAAGCAAGAGCCGCACTCTTCCTACCGGGTGCTGACTACAAATAACCGCCCTGATGGCGGTTAGAATTTGTCGAAACTAATATATGTTTAGAACATATAAGCATATATATTGCTTTTATATTTCATATAGTTACACGATAATTAACGCTTCTGACCATTTCGTCTTTATACTACAGATTTACTAGTGTCATTCTTACTCTTCTTTGCGTTTCTGTCCCACCAGATATACTTCGTCATCGGCTCTTGCAGAAACAACAATACTCTACTTTCCACATTGTTCAAGCTCCACATCTGTACTATCGAGGTCTGATTCTTGTATTCCAAGCTCCTGCCTAGCTTTGCCGGCAGGGATAAAATCCTCTGTTTTTGCTTTTTCCATACGTTTTGCTGCTTCGATAAACAACCGGTAATTTTCCAAGGTTTCCAGCAGTTCCTCATAGGCCTCGGGAGTTAACAGCACACAAGCAGGCGAGAGATATTACATTTTGAGGAACTCCAGCAGCTTATAGGCCAGCATCGCCGGCCACACGAGGGCCTTGAGGAAACCAAGCGCCCCGTTCCAGAACGTGGTCGCATGCTGCAGGTAATAGACCGCCGCCCCGATGAAAGCCATGCCATAGACTCCGCTTGATACACCGTTGTTTTTCACCTCTCTCACCTCCCTCGTATTGCGCTGTGCATGACTCCTCATAAGACTCTTACCTAATTGTATGGCGCCTCGGCGTGGCCGGAGAATTTGCCAGATATAATGGGGTTTCCCCTTGGGCGTAACGCTGGATATTATTGGCAAACGCAGTAGCAATACCCTTGTAGGACACATCGGTGACTCCGGCAATATGTGGTGTGGCCACTACATTCTGGGCAAAGAGAGGATGCTGCGGGTCTACGGGCTCCCCCCAGAATACGTCCAGCCCCGCCCCCGCCACATGCTTGCTGATCAGGGCTTTTAACAGCGCATCCTGGTCGAGCAGCCCTCCCCGGGCGATATTGATGATAAATGCTCCCGGTTTCATTTTTGCCAGTTCGGCCTCGCCGAACAGATGATAGCGATCGGGGGTATAGTTGATGCACAGAACCACGTATTCGGCCTCAGACACGGCATCCCCTAATTCTGAAACGGGCCAGACCCGCTCTAGCTGGAGATCCTGCACATCGCGGTCCGGATAGTCGTTTACCGCCACGACCTTCAGCTCAAACGTGCTGAGGCGCCTGGCGAGCGCCCTCCCTATTCCCCCCAGGCCGATGATGCAGACGGTCTTGCCGGCGAGCGCCTGGCCTATCGGGGTGCCGATCTGGCCGTCGATCAAAGACTGATGCGCCTCTGCCATGCGCCTGGAAAGCATGAGCATCAGCAACAGGGCATGCTCGGCCACCGATACCGCATTGCCCGATTCTGC
>JBEKKU010000176.1:0-3141 GCA_050010575.1 Thermacetogeniaceae bacterium
TCCGGGTTACCAGCACCACTGTTGCAGCCTGCACCAGCACCAGCAATACCTTTACTATTAGTAATGCCCCATCCCCAACAAGCACCATCACCATCACCTACCCCAAAGGCGGGGAGCATTGGCCCAAGGGACAATACTATTTAATCTCCTGGAAGTACACCGGAAACCCCGGTAATTCAGTCAAGATCGAGCTCCTGAAAGGAGGCACCCTTTACAACACGATCACTTCCGGCACTTTAACGGGCAGCAATGGCAACGGTTATTACAGCTGGCACATTTCCATCTTCCAGGCCAGCGGCTCCAATTTCCAGGTGCGCATAACCAGCGCCAGCAACCCGTATATGACAAGCACCAGCGGCTACTTCTCCATCGGCTACTAGGCTTTTTTGCCACCAAGCACCATCAAAAGAACGGAAGGCCCGTCCTAACAACCGGCCTTCCGTTCTTTTTAAAATCGCTCAGGTATTGGTTACAATAGACACACCTAGCCATCACCCAGGTGTTCCAACTGCTCTCTCTGCCAGAACTGCAGATATTGTAGATCCTTCAACTCATTTAGCAGCAGCCGTCGTTCCCGCTGGTCAGCCACCTTCTCAAGGCGCTCGTTGAGCTGATCCATTTGCTGCTTCGTAGCCCTGATAGTATCCTGAAGCTCCTCACGTGTCATCACAAACCACCCGACTAGGTGTTCTACAGGACACCATAAAGATCCTTTAAAAAGATTAACGGGGACTGAAATTTAAACAGGCCCTGGCTTACTCCTGGAGAATGTAAAAACCCCACATCGTCGTCTGTGGGGTTTGATCTCTTATGGCGTCCCAGGAGGGATTCGAACCCCCGACCGCCGGATTAGAAGTCCGATGCTCTATCCAGCTGAGCTACTGGGACGCGTGATAACCTGGATAAATAAATGGAGCGGGTAGAGGGAATCGAACCCTCGTAATCGGCTTGGAAGGCCGACGCTCTACCATTGAGCTACACCCGCATGATTTGTGCCTTTTTATTTTATCATATGGATAAAACTACAGCAATCGACCATTACAGCATCGGACAAAAATGGTCGGGGTGGGGAGATTTGAACTCCCGGCCTCTTGGTCCCAAACCAAGCGCGCTACCAAACTGCGCTACACCCCGCGGCCTTTTTCAGTATAACATGCCGGATGCTTGCTTTTCAACACGGTACAAGCCGCCAAAAGGCTGGACTACACTTCAATTTTACATGCAGCGGCGAGACCTTGGTTATCCGGTCACGTCAGGGTGAACTGCTCCACGGTGATGGGAATGCCCGGTTCAAGTTTCATGATAGCATAAGTGAACTGCCCCGGGATCCGTGGCCAGGCCACACTGCCAGGGTTGAGGTAGCGGATGCCGTCCACCTCCTCGTATCGGAACATGTGGGTGTGGCCGAAGATCGCCATCTCCGCCCCTACCTCCCGAACACGATCGGCCAGCCGCATCAACCCCAGCTTGACGCCATAAAAGTGGCCGTGGGTCAGATAGATCCGGTGACCCTCGAGCTCCAGCAGTTCCTCGTGGGGCCCAGGCACACAGCGATCGCAATTGCCGGTCACCGCCTTTACCTCGATACCGAACTGGTCTGCCAGGTACAGGGCGTCAGAATAGAAATCGCCGGCGTGGATCACTAAGTCGACGGCGCCCATTGCCTTGACTGCCCGCTCCGCCTGGCCGACGTCCCCATGGGAGTCGCTAAGGACGCCCACCCACATCCTCTGCTCCCTCCATTTCGCTCTTCAACAGGGAAACCAGGATTCCCCTGGCGTTGATCATGGCCTGGGCCCGGTGGCTGATCCGGTTTTTTACCGGGGCACCCAGTTCCGCAAAGGTCTGCCCCAGAGATGGCATCAGAAACACCGGGTCGTAGCCAAAGCCCTCGCCTCCCCGGGGTGCTGTGGTGATCCGGCCCTCGCACACACCCTCGCTCAGGTACTCATCGCCTGCCGGGGTCACGATGGCGATCACACATCGGAACCTGGCGGTGCGCCGGCGCGTGGGAACACCATCCAGCGCTCCCAGCAATTTCCTGAGGTTGGCGGCATCGTCGCGCTCGGGGCCGGCGTAGCGGGAAGAGTAAATGCCCGGCGCACCATGAAGGTAATCCACTTCCAGCCCGGAATCGTCGGCCACCGCCACGAGCCCGGTAGTTCCAGCCACAGCCCGCGCTTTCAGCAGAGCATTCTCCTGGAAGGTGGCCCCGGTCTCCGCCACCTCGGGCAGGCCAGAAATATCGGTCAGGGAGAGCACCTCTACATCCAGTCCCTGCAGCAGTTGATGAAACTCGGCGATCTTGCCCTGATTCCGGCTGGCGATTATCACTCTCGGTTTGCAACTGGCCACAATGCGTCACCGCTTAACGACTCTTTCTGGATCCCGACCAGACGGCCCGTGCCCAGGGCAGCCAGAGCCAGCATTTGCTGGAGTTCCTCCTTGGAAAAGGGCTCTCCCTCAGCGGTACCCTGGATTTCCACAAACTCCCCGCCTCCGGTCATGACCACATTCATGTCCACCTCAGCCTGAGAATCCTCCTCAAAGCAGAGGTCGAGCAGTAGTTCTCCGTCCACCTTGCCCACACTTACCGCCGCCACGTAGTCCCGCAGTGGCAGCTCACTAAGGATCCCCTGCGCTACCAGGCCCCGCAGGGCGTCCACCAGGGCAACGTAGGCGCCGGTAATGGCTGCGGTGCGGGTCCCTCCATCCGCCTGGATCACGTCGCAGTCGATCCAGACAGTACGCTCCCCCAATTTCTCATAGTTTACCACTGCCCGCAGTGAGCGCCCGATCAGCCGCTGGATCTCCGAGGATCGGCCGTTTAGCCGGCCCCTGGTGATATCCCGGGGTGTGCGCTCGGCAGTGGAGCAGGGGATCATGCTGTACTCGGCTGTAACCCATCCCTTCCCCTTGCCCTTGAGAAACGGTGGCACTTTTTCCTCGATACTGGCAGCGCAGATCAGTTTGGTGTTCCCCACTGCGATCAGAACCGAACCCCCGGCATACTTAAGATAGTTTCTCTGTATCGATACAGGCCGCAGATCTGACAGGTTTCTTCCGTCCGGGCGCATGGCCACCAACTCCTTAACATCGTTTGCCAAAGCTTATCACATTTTTTCCATCCACTTCAAGTTC
>JBEKKU010000177.1:0-3075 GCA_050010575.1 Thermacetogeniaceae bacterium
CCGGCCCATTTCAAGAACGGCCTCTGCTTAGGCACCCGCATCCCTCTCTCTTGCCCACAAGCTTCGCTATAGGCGGGCCAATTCCTGCATTCTATTGCTGCACCGGCTTGAGGGTGAGGGCGATCCGCTGCCGCTCCGGTTCGATCGAAATTACCGTGGCGGTCACGACATCGCCGATAGAGACCACGTCCATCGGATGCCGGACGCGCCGCTCGGACAACTGGGAGACGTGGATGAACCCGTCGTGCTTCACCCCGATGTCCAGGAACACGCCAAAGTCGACCACGTTGCGCACGACGCCCTCCACCTGCATGCCCGGCTGCAGGTCCTCGAGGCTGAGCACATCCTTTCTGAAGATCGGCTGCGGCAGGTCTTCCCGGGGATCCCGGCCGGGCCTGAGCAGGGCTTCCACGATATCCCTGATCGTGGGGACTCCTGCTGCGAGTGCTCCCGCAACCTGTTCGACATCGAGCGCCTGCAGCCTTGCCCGGAACTCCGGCGTGCCCATCTTGCTCACATCGAGCCGCACCAGGTCCAGCAGCCGGTAAGTCAGGCGATAGGATTCCGGGTGGATCGGCGTGGCGTCGAGCAGGTCGTCACCATCGTTGATGCGCATGAAACCGGCGCACTGCTCATAGGCCTTGGCGCCCAGGCGGGGCACCTTCAACAACTCGCCCCGCTTCTTGAAGCGGCCGTTCTGTTCCCGGTACTGGACGATATTCTCGGCCACTGGTAGGTTGATGCCCGAAACGTACTTGAGGAGCGACGGCGACGCCGTGTTCAGATCCACCCCCACATGGTTCACCGCCGATGCCACCACCTGGGCCAGCGACTGATCCAGCACCTTGGGGGCGATGTCGTGCTGGTACTGGCCGACCCCGATCGCCCTGGGCTCGATCTTCACCAGTTCGGCCAGCGGATCGATCAGCCGGCGGGAGATCGAGATGGCGCTGCGCTTGGCCACGTCCAGATCGGGGAACTCCCGGGCCGCCAGCTTCGAGGCGGAGTAGACGCTGGCCCCGGCCTCGCTCACGATTACGTACGACAGCCTGGGAAGATCCAGCTTCCTGATCAGATCGGCGACGAACTGCTCCGTCTCCCTGGAGGCGGTTCCGTTCCCGATGACGATGCAGTCGATGCCGTACTTGTTGATCAGCCCCTCAAAGACCCGCTCCGATTCCTCAGTCCTGTTCTGGGGCGGGGTCGGATAAGCCACCCCCACCTCCAGCAGCTTCCCGGTGTCATCGATCACCGCCCACTTGCAGCCGGTCCTGTAGGCCGGGTCCACCCCCAGGATCATCCGGCCCTTCACCGGCGGCTGCAACAGAAGGCTCCTGAGGTTCTTGGAGAATATGATGATCGCCTGCTGCTCAGCCCTGCCGGTCAGCTCGTTGCGGATGTCCCGCTCGATGGAGGGCGCCAGCAACCGCTTGTACGCATCCAGGACCGCCGCACTCACCAGGCCGGCTGCTATGGACTGCCCGTTCTTGATGACTCGGCGCTGCATCTGGGCAACGATCGCCTCCTGGTCGACCTCGACAGAGACGTTCAGATACTCCTCCCGCTCCCCCCGGTTGATCGCCAGGATCCGGTGGGGCGGAACCTTGCCCACGGGCTCACTGTAGTCGTAGTACATCCGGTACACGGAATCCCTGCCCGCATCCTTGGCCTTGGCGCAGAGCAGGCCCTTGGCCCTGGCCTGGTCGCGCAGCCACGCCCTTGTCTCCGCCTCGTCGGAAATCTGCTCCGCAACGATGTCCAGCGCTCCATGCAGGGCTTCTTCCACGCTGGCGACTGCCTCGGTCAGATACTGCTCCGCCTCCTGGCTCACAGTCCCGCTGGTGGGCCAGGACAGCAGGTACTGCGCCAGCGGCTCCAGCCCCTTCTCCCGGGCAACCGAGGCTCTGGTCTTGCGCTTGAGCCGGTATGGCTGGTAGAGATCCTCAACTTCCACCATTTTGGCGGCCCCCTCGATCTGGCCGCGCAGCTCCTCCGTAAGCTTGCCCTGCTCCTCGATCAGGCGGAGCACATCCGCCTTGCGCTGCTCCAGGGTCCGATAATGCTTCAGCAACTCCTCTATGCCCCTGATCTTGACCTCGTCCAGTTCCCCGGTCATCTCCTTGCGGTACCTGGCAATGAAGGGCACGGTATTGCCGGCGTCCAGCAGAGAGATCGTGCTGAGCACGCTCTTGCTTGGAATGCCCAGTTCACCGGCGATCTTGCGCCCGATGTCGATCATGCAAACTCACCCCCATATAGCGAAATACCCCGGAGCGTGCCTGGTGTCAGGATGCCTTGCCAGGTCCAAAGATTGCGCTGCCGCATAGTTGATTCCAGCCAAGGCCCGGCAACACCCACGCTGGAACATTATAGATGATGCCCCCTGGTTTGACAAGCACTGCCTGCGACGCTGCAGTGTTGGGCGTGGACGGGTTACAGCGGAACTCCCCCAACCGCCAGCCGTCATTGGCGGCCCTCAATTTCCGAGTTTTCGGAATGATTTTACAAGAATTTGGATTTATATAAAATTAGCCGCCAGGCCTTACAGGGCCTGGCGGCTTTTGAAGAAACGCGGTGTGCTAGTGAGCGTTTACCCGATTTAACGAGATTGGCATCGGTAACAGCGAACCCGACTGGAATCTCGCATCGTGCGACCTGATCGTTGAATATATAAGGCCGATCGGCGCGCCTACAACGCTGATTATGCCGAGCAGTATGGTGATTACCGGAGAGAAGATTATCAAGAAGACTACACCCAGGATGTTCGCCAATACTTTCATGTTTCACGCCTCCTTTCCGCCCTATCACAACTTGCTATCAATATCTAAATATATTTAAAGCAATAACCATGCCAAACTACCGGTTCCCACAGAAAATATTTTCAGCCGGGCTACCGCTCGGGAGGCAGCGCCTTGCACCCACCGGGGTGTTCCCCGGCGCCTGAGAGCGAACGCAAGCAAAGACCCGGATGTCGGAGTTGCGATCATGGGTCGATCCCCGCGAGAGCGGGGTAGTATTCGACAAAGATATCTAAGGGAATGGACCGGGAGAGGCAGGAGAAGATCGCGGCGGGAT
>JBEKKU010000178.1:0-3017 GCA_050010575.1 Thermacetogeniaceae bacterium
CCATGCGGCGCATCGGGCTGGATGGCGCCCTGCAGGCGAGAGGAATCAAGCAGGGCGACGTTGTAAAAATCAAGGACTTCGAGTTCGAGTGGACCGACCGGGCGCAATAAAGCAAGCCTGGCCCCACGGAGGAAGCGATGAAGCAGTCACCGTTCAGCGGTCGCAATGCCCTGTCCCAGGCCCGCCGGGTTGTGGTGAAGCTGGGAACGGGGCTCCTGTGCGGCGTCAAGGGGCAATTCAATCTTGGCCGGATGGAGAGCCTGGTCCGGGATCTGGCCTGGCTGCGCCAGGAGCGGCAGCTGGTGGTGGTGAGTTCCGGGGCGATCGGGGCTGGCGTCGGTCGCCTGGGACTGGCCCGGAGGCCCCGCACTATCCCGGAGAAGCAGGCTGCCGCAGCTGTCGGCCAGTGTGTCCTGATGCAGCAGTACGATGTTTTTTTCCGGCCTCTGGGGATCACCATTGCCCAGGTTTTATTAACACGCCAGGATATTATGGACCGGGAGCGCTATCTGAACGCCCGTTACACCTTTGAGGCACTGCTCAACCAGGGTGTCGTACCGGTGGTCAACGAGAACGACACCGTGGCCGTGGAGGAGATCCGGTTCGGAGACAACGACACCCTGGCTGCCCATGTGGCCTGCCTGGTGGACGCTGACCTGGTGATCCTGCTGACCGACCGGGACGGTTTTTACACCAGGGATCCTAGCCAGGGCAGGGGCGGGGAACTGCTTCCGGAGATCGCCGAGATCACTCCGGAGATCGAGGCCCTGGCCGGGGGTCGGGGTTCGGCCCTGGCCACCGGCGGCATGGAGACCAAGCTCCAGGCGGCCCGGATCGCTATGACCGCGGGAATTCCCCTGGTGATCGCCAGCGGCTTGAAGGCGGGCAGTATCCAGCGGGTGCTGGGCGGGGAGATGACGGGTACCCTGTTCACACCGGGTGCCGGCCGCATGCAGTCCCGCAAACATTGGATCGCTTTCAGCTCTCCGGTCCAGGGGTGGATTTACGTGGATCAGGGCGCTGCCAGCGCCCTCCTGGGTAAGGGCAAGAGCCTGCTGCCCAGCGGCATTCTCCGGGTGGAGGGGGAGTTTGCAGCTGGGACCGTGGTCGGTGTGGCCGATCAGTCCGGGCGTGAGCTGGGGCGAGGGATCAGCAATTACTCATCCGGGGCGATCAACCTGATCAGGGGGCATAAAAGCGCTGAGATCAGGGGAATAATCGGCTACCACGACTATGATGAAGTGATCCACCGGGATAATTTGACCATTGTGACCGGAGAGTCAATGGTATAATCATGAGAATCTATGGTTTGACACTGCATTTTTTGATCTCGTTATTGAAGGAACCGGCGCCGATCCGATCGGTGGTGCGCTTGGTGATGAACAATCCAGAGAGGCAATCATGGGGGTGGGAAGGATGCTTGCGGAAGAACTGATGCAGATGGGCGCCAGGGCCAAGGAGGCGGCCTTAAAGCTGGCCGTGATGTCGTCCAACGACAAGAACGGCGCTCTGCAGGCCATGGCCAGAAGCCTGGAGGAGCGGTCTGCCATAATTCTGGAAGCCAACGGCGCAGATATGGAGGCGGCCCGGAACAAGGGACTGAGCAAGGCGCTGCTGGACCGCCTGCTATTGACCCAGGACCGGATTGCGGAGATGGCGGAAGGGCTGCGGGCTCTGGTGGCCTTACCGGACCCGGTCGGCGAGGTGGTCCGGATGTGGACCCGCCCGAATGGGTTGCAGATCGGGAAGATGCGGGTACCCCTGGGGGTGATCGGCATGATCTACGAGGCCCGGCCGAACGTAACGGTTGATGCCGCCGGTCTCTGCCTGAAGGCCGGGAACGCGGTGATCCTGAGGGGCGGCTCCGAGGCCTTCAACTCCAACCGGGCGATTGCCCAGGTAATCAGCAGCGCCGCCACCGGCGCCGGCCTGCCACCGGGAACGATCCAACTGGTAAACACCACCGATCGGGAAGCAGTCAACATCATGCTCAGGATGAACGAGTACATCGACGTGCTGATCCCCCGGGGCGGCGCCGGGCTGATCCAGACGGTGGTGCAGAACGCCACGGTGCCGGTGCTGGAGACCGGGATCGGCAACTGTCACACTTACGTGGAAGAGGATGCAGACCTGAACATGGCGGAGAGGATCGTGATCAACGCCAAGACCCAGCGCCCTGGCGTCTGCAATGCTATGGAAACCTTGCTGGTGCACGCCACAGTGGCGCCGGTCTTCCTGCCGCGGGCGGCTGCGGCCCTGCAGGCGCGGGGTGTGGAGCTGCGGGGCTGCCCCCGGACTCTGGAGATCCTGCCTGATGTGGTCCCGGCCACCGAGGAGGACTGGAAGACCGAGTACCTCGGCCTGATCCTGGCAGTCCGGGTGGTGAACGACCTGGAAGAGGCGATCCGCCACATCAATACGTACGGTACCAAGCACTCCGAGGCGATCATCACCGGCAGTTACGCCAAGGCCAGGGCTTTCCTGCAGCGGGTGGACGCGGCGGCGGTCTTTGTCAACGCCTCGACCCGCTTCACCGATGGCTACCAGTTCGGGTTCGGGGCGGAGATCGGTATCAGCACTCAGAAGATGCATGCCCGTGGCCCCATGGGCCTGGAGGAGATGACTACGATCAAGTATATCATCTACGGGGACGGCCAGATTCGCAGCTAAACCGGGCAATGAGAGGGGGTAATCTGTCATGGCGTACTTCTTTGATGAACCATCGAGAACCTTCAGCGAATATCTGCTCATCCCCAACCTGACCAGGCAGGATTGCGTACCGGAAGAGGTCTGCTTAAAAACGCCCTTGGTGAGATTTGCAAGGGGCGAGCAGCCGCAGCTTCAACTCAACATTCCGGTAGTCTCGGCGGTCATGCAGTCAGTTTCAGATCATAATATGGCGATTGCGCTGGCCAGATGCGGAGGCATCTCTTTCATCTACGCCTCACAACCGATTGAACAAGAAGCGGGCATGGTACGCAAAGTGAAAAAATACAAAGCCGGTTTTGTGGTCAGCG
>JBEKKU010000179.1:0-2915 GCA_050010575.1 Thermacetogeniaceae bacterium
ATCGGTGGTAAGGTCGCCCTGTACGAGCCGGCCCATGGCTCGGCTCCGGATATCGCCGGGCAGCAGAAGGCCAATCCGCTGGCGACCATCCTGTCCGCCGCCATGATGCTGCGGCTCTCCTTTGGCATGGAGACTGAGGCCCGGGCGATCGAGCAGGCCGTACAACAGGTACTGGAACAGGGCTACCGTACCCCGGACCTCGCCCAAAACGGCGAATGCCCTGTAACCACCGCCGAGATGGGCAACCTGGTGGCAGCCGCCATCGCCTAAACCCGCGCGACAGAGAACCGTCCCCTGTCGCACCTAACCAACGACCAAAATGAGAGGATGATGCACAATGGGGATTACTTGGACGTCGACAAGGTAAGAGTTCTGATCTACGATACCACCCTGCGGGACGGTGCCCAGGGCGAGGGGATCAGCCTCACCGTTGATGATAAGCTGAAGATCACCCGGAAGCTGGATGAGCTGGGGGTGGCCTACGTGGAAGGCGGCTGGCCCGGCTCCAATCCCAAGGATATCGAATACTTTCAGCGGGTGCGCTCGCTGAACCTGAAAAACGTGAAACTGGCGGCCTTCGGGTCGACCCGCCGGGCCGGAGTCGGCGTTGAGGCGGACGCCAACATCGGGGCGCTGCTGGAAGCAGACACCCCCTGCGTGACCATCTTCGGGAAGACCTGGGATTTTCACGTGCTCACCGCTCTCCAGACGACCCTGGAAGAGAATCTGGGCATGATCCGGGACAGCGTCGGCTATCTGAAGGCTCACGACCGGGAGGTGGTCTACGATGCCGAGCACTTTTTTGACGGCTACAAGGCCAACCCGGACTACGCCATGGCCACCCTGGAGGCAGCCGCCGCCGCAGGGGCGGATTGGATCGTGCTCTGCGACACCAATGGCGGCAGCCTCACCTTCGAGATCGAGGAGATCTGCACCCGGATCACCCGGCGTCTGAAGGCGCCGCTGGGCATTCACACCCACAACGACGGAGAGTTGGCGGTGGCCAACAGCATCGCCGCGGTCCGGTGCGGGGCGCGCATGGTCCAGGGGACCATCAACGGCTACGGGGAGCGCTGCGGCAACGCCAACCTCTGCTCGGTGATTCCCAATCTGCAACTGAAGCTCGGCTGCGCCTGCATCCCGCCGGAGGCGCTGCAGCGCCTGACCGAGGTCGCCCACTACGCCGATGAGATCGCCAACGTGAGCCCGCGGGCGCAACAGTCGTTCGTGGGAGCGAGCGCCTTTGCCCACAAGGCGGGCATTCACGTCAATGCCATCCTCAAGAATCCGGCCACCTACGAGCACATCGACCCGGAACTGGTCGGCAACCACCGGCGGATCCTGGTCTCGGAGCTGGCGGGATTCAGCAACATCTTCAGCAAGGCCCAGGAATTGAACCTCGACCTGAAACAGGGCAGCCCCCAGGCCCAGGACCTGATCCGCCAGATCAAGGACCTGGAGCACCGGGGTTACCAGTTCGAGGGCGCCGACGCCTCCCTGGAACTGCTGCTGCTGCGGGCGTTCGGCCAGTACCAGGAGTATTTTACCCTGGAGAGCCTGAAGATCCACGTGGAGAAACGCCCGGACGACGATGAGGTGATCAATACTGAAGCCACTATCAAGCTGCGGGTGGAAGACCAGGTGATGCACACCGCGGCAGAGGGGAACGGCCCGGTGGCCGCCCTGGACAACGCCCTCCGGAAGGCGTTGGAGGGGTTCTATCCCTGCCTGAAGGAGATGCACCTGGTGGACTACAAGGTGCGCGTGCTAGACGGCAAGGATGGCACCGGATCGACGGTGCGGGTGCTGATCGAGTCCGCAGACAACCAGGATATCTGGAGCACCGTGGGCGTGTCGGAGAACATCATCGAGGCTAGTTGGCAGGCCCTCACGGACAGCATGAACTACGTCCTGATGCGGCGCCTGCATCCCAGGACCTGAATTGAGCGCGAGAACCGTCCCCGCGCGCGATCTGGCCTACTGCTGGGGATTGGGCACTGGTTGGATGTAGTGGAAGACCGGAGGGGCGGCGGCCGGCAGGTCAAGTTCGGTTGACCGGCTAACCAGGGGATAGATCTTGTAGACAGCCAGGTTGTCGAGCACGCCTCCCAGCAGCCGCAGGCCGGAATCCAGGGTATCCGGGTTGCCGACCGCCTTGATGGTGCAGGGGAAAGCGATGTCGTTCCCATTGACGGTAATAGTCATCTTCTGCCTGTTCCAGAAGATGGTGGTCCAGGCGGTGACTCGCTGGTCGTTGATGGAGATCGCCTCTGCCTGGGAGGCCCATAGCTCGTTGATGATGTCCACCAGGTCCAGGTAGACGATCGGGGCGTCGGCCGGTATGGTGACGCTGATGCCCGGCCCCTGGACCGGAATCAGTCCGATGGCTGTTTGCAGGTTGTTGGACTCCTTTTTTAAATTGTCTACCAGGGAGGCTCCGCTGCTGGTGTCACTGCTGAGCGCCTGCTGCTGCTGTTCCAGATTGTACAGATCGACCTCCAGCTTGGCCCGGTTGTCGTGCAGCTTCTGTAAAATCAGCACCAGGTCATCGGTTTTCTGCAGGGAGAGGTCGTTCAGGAAGATCTGCTGGGTATGAAACTGCACCGAGATCATGAAGCCCAGCAGCAGAAAAGTGATCAGCACCGGGGTGCGCCACTTCTTGACGCTATCCATTCTTTTTCGCCTCCTGCACTGACAGGTGGCGCTTCTGCTGCCAGTTGGACAGGATCTCCCGCCGGATGATGGCCAGGTTCTGGAACAGCCGCACGCCGAAAGCGAACACCGCGGCCATGTACAGGTCCACCCCCAGCCGGTCGCCCAGGCCGGCCAGCAGGGCTGCCAGCAGGGCATTGGTAAAGAAGCCGGTGAGGAGTACGGTGCCATCGAATTTATCCTCGATGATCGACTTCAGCCCG
>JBEKKU010000180.1:0-2656 GCA_050010575.1 Thermacetogeniaceae bacterium
GTCCATCATGTCCGAGGGGGCGACGATATCGGCGCCGGCCCTGGCGTGGGAGAGCGCCGTCTGGGCCATCAACGGCAGCGTGGCATCGTTGTCGATCTGTCCGTCTCTGACCACCCCGCAATGGCCATGGCTCATATACTCACACAGACAGACGTCGGTGATCACCACCAGATCCGGCCAGCGCTCCTTGAGCAGGCGCACCGTCCGCTGCACTATGCCCTGGTCGTCGTAGGCGGAAGACGCCGCCTCGTCTTTGGATTCCGGAATGCCAAACAACAGAACGGCCAGAATCCCCTGCTGGCGGGCAGAGTCGACCTCCTCCAGCAGCAGGTCCGGCGATAGCCGGAAAACGCCCGGCATGGACGCTACCGGGTCCCGGCGTCCGTTTCCTTCCTGTATAAACAGCGGATAGATCAGGTCGCTGCTATCAAGCCTGGTCTCCTGCACCATCTCCCGCAGTGGTCTGCTCTTGCGCAGGCGCCTCAATCGCAGCTCAGGAAACATCACGCATCCCCCTATGTCTGATCAGAGTGTGTGGTACAGTCTTAGTTCGAACTCCGGATGTCCGAGATGATCGCTTCCAGCAGGCCCGCTGTCGTGTAACTTTGGGCCACCAGGTCAACCCTGATCCCCACCGCCGCAGCAGTGCTTGCAGTTACAGGACCGATGCAGGCCACCCGGCCCCGGCCAAGCAGGTCAGCCAACTCCTTTTCATCGAAGAGGGCCTGGAAATACTTGATTGCCGAGGAACTGGTAAATGTGAGATAGTCCAGCTGGCCCTGGGTCAGGACTTCCTGCAGCACCCGCTTGTATTTGGCGCCGCCGGGCAACGTCCGGTAGGCCGGCGCCACATCCACATGGACCCCGGCTGACCGTAATCCTTCCGGTAGGACGTTTCTGGCCTCGGCTGCTCTGGGCAGCAATACCCTGCTCCCAGGAGTGATCATCCCGAGCAATCCGTCCAGCAGCGCTTCTGCCCGGTACTCCACCGGAGTGAACGCTACCTGCAGCCCATGGCGGGCAAGCGTCTGCGCGGTAGCCGGGCCGAGGGCCGCCAACTGGCCCCGCAGGGAACGAATATCGATACCGCGCTCCTGCATTCTTTTTATCAAGAAGGAGACCCCGTTAGCGCTGGTAAAGATCACCCACTGGTAATCACCAAGGTGTTCCAGGGCTCTATCGAGCGGATCCAAATCCTGCGGAGGCGCCAACTCTAAAACCGGCAGGCATTGGGGTTCGCCCCCCAGGTCCAAGACTTTCTTAGCAAATTCATGCATCTGGTGCGGCGCCCTGGTGATCAGGATGCGCTTCCCAAACAGCGGCATCCTCTCTCTCCAGCATAACTGCTGCCGCAGTTCAACCACCCGGCCCACCACCAGGACTGAGGGGGGTCCGATGCCGGCGGTCCGCGCCCGGCCCTGCAGGTTGTCCAGGGTACCCGTGACCGTCTGCTGTTCTGCTCTGGTCCCCCAGTAAATCAGGGCCGCCGGGGTGTCGTCACGCCATCCCTTGGCCAGCAGGTCATCTCTGATCGCGGACAGGTTCTCAAAACCCATGAGAAAAACAGCTGTTCCCTCATTAGCCCTGAGCCCGGGGCAGACGCCTGCTTCCTGCTCCCTGCGCCGGTGGCCGGTGGCGATGGTAAGAGCGGCTGCATACTCCCGGTGCGTGACGGGGATTCCCGCATAGGCAGGCACGGCAACTGCGGCGCTAACCCCCGGTACAATTTCGTAATCGATGCCGGCTGCAGCCAGGTAGGCCGCCTCCTCGCCACCACGCCCAAACATGAAGGGATCGCCGCCTTTCAAGCGGCACACGGTTTTGCCCTGCAAAGCACGATCCACCAGCACCTGGTTGATCTGGTCCTGGGTCAGAGTATGATGGTCAGTCTCCTTACCTACATAGACCAGTTCAGCATCATTCCTGCAAAAGGTGAGCAGGTATTCACAGACCAGCCGGTCATACACCACTACGTCTGCTCGTTCAAGGCACCGCAGCCCCTTCAGGGTAAACAGCGAGGGGTCGCCGGGGCCGGCGCCGACCAGATAAACGATACTCTTGCTATCTTCCACCTTCTAATATCTCCTTTGCGCCCTGGTCCAGCAGCCTGTTGGCCAGGTCGATACCGGCATCAAAGGCTTCTGAGGGGTTGACCACGGCCTGACCGCTAAGCCAGTTCTGGCCGTCTACCTGAATGACGATACCTTGCAACGTAAGCAGGTGATCCCGCACCATAGCGAGCGCCCCTACCGGCACCTGGCATCCACCACCGAGGCCTAGCAGGAAAGCTCGCTCAGCGGTAACGGCCAGGCGTGCCGACCGGTCCTCCAGGGCTTCACTGCAGATCTGCCTCATCAGGGTGTCATCTGACCGGATTTCGATGGCCAGCGCACCCTGGCCAGGAGCGGGAAGACATATTTCCGGGTCAATGGTCAAGAAATCATCAGATGGCCATCCGATACGCTCCAAGCCGGCTGCTGCCAGCATCAGGGCATCGACCTGCCCCTGATCCAGCTTGCGCAGCCGGGTGTCGAGGTTGCCTCTGATATCGGTGACTTCCAATAACGGGTACAGCCGGCGGATCTGCGCGGCCCGCCGCAGGCTGCTCGTTCCGATCCGTGACCCTGCAGGCAAGGTATCGAGACTGTTCCTCTTT
>JBEKKU010000181.1:0-2588 GCA_050010575.1 Thermacetogeniaceae bacterium
CCAAGCAGGGCAAGGAAGAGACGGGCTGGAAGGCTGCGCTGGCGCTGGTCAGGCAGTCGGGCTCCCTGGAAAAAGCCCGGCAGTTATGCAATCATTATCTGAAAAAGGCGCGGCAGCAACTGTCATTCCTGCCCGATCTCCCAGAACGACACATCTTAGACGAAATAACTGTTTTTGTAGAAAATCGCAACTTCTAAGCAGATAGGAGGACCACGCGTGTCTCAAGAGGATAAGAGTGGTTCCGAGCAGGAAAGAGTGCCTATACTACAGCACTTGAAGGATCTACGTAAAGTGATCGTGATTTCCGTAGTTGCCATCCTGGTGACCAGCGTGGCCTCCTTTGCCTTTGTGGACAAGTTTCTGGCGATCATTCTCCAGCCCCTCACCGAACTGGGCATAAAACCGATCTTTACCGGCGTTACCGAAGGCCTGTTCTTCAAGTTTCACGTAGCCCTGCTGGTAGGCCTGGTGGCCGCCTCTCCCATCCTGCTATGGCAGTTCTGGCGTTTTCTGGTGCCTGCGCTCTACCCCGGTGAAAGAAACTACATAGCCAGGCTGGTTCCGATATCAGTCATTCTTTTTGCAGGTGGAACCACGTTTGCCTATTTCACCGTCCTGCGCATTATGACCTTTTTCATGATCAGGTTTGCCAGTGAATTTACTCCCCTGATCACTGTCAGCAACTATCTTTCCTTTGCCCTCGGCCTGGTAATTCCCTTCGGGCTGATCTTCGAGTATCCATTGCTCATCTATTTTCTTACCAAGATCGGCATCCTTAAACCGGAGCTGCTGATCAAATACCGGAAGTTCGCCATAGTCGGGGTTTTCATCGTAGCAGCTATTTTAACACCATCACCGGACCCCTTTACCCAGATATTAGTGGCCACGCCGATGTTGATTCTATACGAAGCGGGGATTATCGTGGCCAGGATAGTAGCCCGGCAGAAGCGCCACAAATTCAACGAACTGGCCGAGGAACAGAGCTAAAAAAGGATAACACCCGGCTATGAGGTATATCTTGTGAAGAGTGACGATCTTTACCCGATTTATTTAAAGCTTGAAGGGAAGAAGTGCCTGGTGGTTGGCGGAGGCGCCGTGGCCCAGCGCAAAATTCACGGGTTGCGGGAGTGCGGGGCAGCAGTGACGGTGGTAAGTCCTGAACTGACTCCGTCACTGCAAGAGACAGCCATCGGGGGGGATTTCTGCTATAATAGACGGGGGTTCCGGGCAGGAGATCTGGACGGTCAGCAGATCGTGGTCGCTGCTACCGGGGACTTCGAGTTGAACGCTCAGATTGCGCGGCTCTGCCTGCGGCGGTCAATACCTGTCAATGTGGTGGACAACCCCGGGCTGAGTACGTTTTATGTTCCCGCGGTGATCAGGCGCGGGCCATTGTGCATCAGTATCAGCACTGGGGGCAGCAGTCCGCTCCTGGCGAGGCGTATCCGGGAGGACCTGGAAGGAGAACTGGGCCCGGGCTTTGCGGAGATTGCCACCCTGTTGGGTGAAATGCGCCAACGCATCCAGGATCGTTTGACGGACGAGGAAGAGCGCCGGCGGTTTTGGGATCAGATAGTGACTCCGGAGTTGATCGCCTTGCTCAAGTCAGGCGCCACAGAAACTGCCAGAAAGCAGGTGAAGGCGGCATGTATCTCATTGCTGTCGGAATAAACCATCATACTGCGCCCGTTGCAGTGAGGGAAAGGCTGGCCTTTGGCAAGGCCGGCCTGGAGGCGGTGGTTGAAGAGATCAAGGGGCTTCCCGTGCTCAGGGGTTTTGTGGTGCTCTCTACCTGCAACCGCACAGAGATCTATGCGGCGGTAACCCAGATCCAGGAAGGCCTGGTGGTGATCAACGAGTTCTTGTGCCACAAGGCGGGGCTTAACCCGGAGGATGGGCGTCAATACTTTCAAAAATGGACCTGCTATGAGGTGATCAATCATCTGTTCCGGGTAACCGCCGGACTTGATTCGATGATTCTGGGCGAAACTGAGATCCTCGGACAGGTGCGTGATGCCTATGATACTGCCTGCCGCTTGAAAACCGGAAGCAATATCATCAATACCCTGTTTCAGGAAGCGATCCGGGTAGGAAAAAGGGTGCGCACCGTCACCGGCATCGACCAGCACCCGGCCTCCGTGAGCTACGCTGCCGTAGAACTGATCAGGCAGGCCCTGGGCGATCTCCAGGGCCGCACTGTCATGATTATTGGCGCCGGTGAGATGGGCGAGCTGACCTTGAAGCACCTTCTTTATCAAGGGGTCAGCACGGTCCTGGTATCGAACCGCTCTTTCAGCAGG
The DNA here is from genome assembly GCA_050010575.1 of Thermacetogeniaceae bacterium. Taxonomy (GTDB): domain Bacteria; phylum Bacillota; class DSM-12270; order Thermacetogeniales; family Thermacetogeniaceae; genus Palsa-1188. The sequence goes on from JBEKKU010000181.1 coordinate 2,301, forward strand.
GCGGAAGAACTGGCCCAGACTTACGGAGGAGAAGCGATACGCTATGACCTGCTCTTTTCGCAATTGCACCGGGCGGATATTGTGATCAGTTGTACTGCGGCCGCTCACTTTGTGATCAGCGAGGAGAAGGTGTCCCAGACCATAGAGGCCAGGAACAACAGGCCACTGTTTTTCATCGATATCGCCGTGCCCCGGGATATTGAACCTGCGGCCAGTCGCATACCGGGAGTCTTCCTCTATAACATCGACGATCTGGAACAGGTCGTTTTGGAACACATGGAAGAGCGC
>JBEKKU010000182.1:0-2582 GCA_050010575.1 Thermacetogeniaceae bacterium
GTCAAAGAGATCGCCGCCGCGGTGGATATTCCGGTGCAATTGGGCGGTGGGTTGCGCACCCTCGAGCAGATCGCCTCAGCCCTGGCGGCGGGCGTGGCCAGGGTGATCCTGGGAACGATCGCCGTCGCCGACCCCGGACTGGTCCGGGAGGCCTGTGCCACTTTTGGGAGTAGCCGCATCCTGGTCGGTCTGGACGCCCGGGACGGGATGGTGGCAGTGCAGGGCTGGCGGGACGTGACCTCCCGGCGTGCCCTGGACGTGGCTGCAGCGATCAGGGAATGCGGTGTGGAGCGCCTGATCTTTACCGACACCGCCAGGGATGGCATGCTGACCGGGCCAAACTTTGCAGCGATCCGGGAGATGGCTGAACAGTCCGGTCTGCGCCTGATCGCCTCGGGCGGGATGAGCTGTCTTGAAGATGTGATCAGGCTGCGGCAATTGGAGCCGCTGGGGGTCGAGGGAGCAATTCTAGGCAAGGCTCTCTATGAGGGCCGGGTGCGGTTGGAGGACGCTCTTGCTGCCGCCGCTGTTTGAGGGAAAAAGGAGGGTGCCGGGAGATGTTGGCCAAGCGGATCATCCCCTGCCTTGACGTTACTGGGGGGCGGGTCGTCAAGGGAATACAGTTCATCGAACTCAGGGACGCCGGCGACCCGGTGGAACTGGGGGCTTTTTACGACGCTTCCGGGGCGGATGAACTGGTGTTTCTGGACATCACCGCCTCCTCCGACGGTCGCAAGACCATGGTGGACGTGGTGCGGCGCACCGCTGACCAGGTGTTCATTCCCCTGACGGTAGGCGGCGGCATCCGCACCCTGGAGGATATCCGGGAGATGCTCCAGGCGGGGGCCGACAAGACTGCGGTCAATACGGCCGCGGTCCTGCAGCCGGGGATCATCAACGAGGGCGCCAAGCGCTTTGGCTGCCAGTGCATTGTGGTGGCCATCGATGCCAGGCAGTGTGGGCCGGGCCGTTGGGAGGTGCTGACCCACGGCGGCCGCCGGCGGGCGCCTGCCGAAGGTGGGCGCGGCAAGGATGCCGTCGCCTGGGCCCGGGAGGCCGAGGAGCGTGGTGCTGGAGAGATCCTGCTGACCAGCCATGACCGGGACGGCACCAAGGACGGCTATGACCTGGATCTCACCCGGGCGGTCAGCGAGGCGGTACGGATACCGGTGATCGCCTCGGGTGGCGCCGGCAACCTGGAACACCTTTACGAGGGGTTGACCCTGGGGGCGGCAGATGCGGTCCTGGCTGCCTCCATCTTTCACTACCAGGAGTATACCATCAGGCAGGCCAAGGCCTTCCTGTCGGAAAGAGGGGTGCCCGTAAGATTGTGAGAGCAGAACCAGTGGTGACAGATCCAGAACAGATCAGGTCGTTTTGCGCTTCCCTGCAGTTTGGAGCGGATGGGCTGATTCCTGCCGTAGTGCAGGATGCGAACGACGGAACGGTGCTGATGGTAGCCTACATGAACCGGGAATCTCTGACTCTCTCCCTGCAGACCGGCAGGACCTGGTTTTACAGCCGGAGCCGGCAGAGCCTCTGGCAGAAAGGGGAGACCAGCGGGCACCACCAGTACATCCGGGAGGTGCTGAGCGATTGCGACCGGGATACCCTGCTAGTGAAGGTCGACCAGGTGGGCGCTGCCTGCCACGAAGGCTATCGCTCCTGCTTCTTTAAGCGATTGAGCCAGGGCGGCGAGCAACTTGTTGCAGTCGTGGCAGCCAGGGATATGCTAGACATTTTGTTTGACGTGATCAGGGAACGCAAACAGACCCTGCCAGAAAAATCTTATACAGCGGAGCTGTTTCGAAAGGGTATCGACCGGATCGCGCAGAAAGTAGGAGAAGAGGCTGTCGAGGTAGTGATCGCCGGCAAAAACCGTGACCATGACGAGATCATCAATGAGTCGGCGGATCTGATCTACCATCTTCTGGTTCTGTTGGCAGAGAGCGATGTTAGCCTGGACGATATTAAGACAAAACTGGCCGAGCGGCGACAGTAGGTGATGCAGATGTTATTTAGCGACGATCTCAATCCGGCGCAGCTCAAAGCGGTGCGCCAGACTGACGGGCCCCTGATCATCTTTGCTGGCGCCGGATCCGGCAAGACCCGGGTGCTTACCTACCGGGTGGCCTATCTTCTACAGCAGGGCGTGTCCCCCTTCAGGATCTTGGCGGTCACCTTTACCAACCGGGCTGCGGCGGAGATGCGGCGGCGGGTGGCCAACCTGGCAGGCCCGATGGAGCGCGACGTCTGGATCAGCACCTTTCACTCTCTGGCGGTGCGCATCCTGCGTCAGGATGTGCAGTATACACCCTATGAACGGAATTTTATCATCTATGATGATGACGACCAGGTGACCCTGATAAAGCACTGCCTGCGGGAGTTAAGCGTGGACGACAAGAAATACCGGCCGCGCAGCCTGCTGGCCGCCATTGGAGGCCTGAAAAACGAGCTGGTGGGTCCTGACGAGTGGGAGCAGAAGTGCCGGGATGAGCGCGAGGCTGTGCTGGCGAGGGTCTATAAGCTCTACCAGGCGAAGCTGCTTGAGCAGAATGCCCTGGATTTTGACGACCTGTTGT
>JBEKKU010000183.1:0-2509 GCA_050010575.1 Thermacetogeniaceae bacterium
TTTTGACGACTTGTTGTTCCAGACCGTGGAGCTGTTCCGGGCGCAACCGCTGGTGCTGGAGCACTACCAGCACCGTTTCCAGTATGTGATGGTGGATGAATACCAGGACACCAACCGGGCTCAGTACATGCTGGTACATCAGATCGCGGCCGGTTTCGAGAACCTCTGCGTGGTCGGAGACGATGACCAGTCCATCTACGGGTGGCGCGGGGCGGATATCAGCAATATCCTGGAGTTTGAAAAGGACTACCCGGAAGCCGTAATGATCAAACTGGAGCAGAATTACCGGTCAACCCAGCGCATCCTGACCGTGGCCAACTCGGTGATCGCCAACAATAAAAGCAGAAAGCCAAAACAGTTGTGGACCTCCAACCGGATCGGGGAGCCGGTCTCCTATTACCAGGCCGCTGATGAGCGGGACGAGGCCCGCTTTGTGCTGGCCATGATCGAACGGCTGCGCCAGACGGAAGAGATGCAGTACCGGGATTGCGCGGTCTTCTACCGCACCCACGCCCAATCAAGGTCCTTTGAAGAGGAGTGTATCAGAGGCAATGTCCCCTACCGGATTTTTGGGGGGATCAGGTTCTATGAGCGCAAGGAGATCAAGGATATTATTGCCTACCTGCGGCTGGTGGCCAACCCGGCCGACGACATCTCCCTGCGCCGGGTGCTTAACGTCCCGCGGCGGGGGATTGGGGAGACAGCCCTGGCGCGGGCGGATCAGCTGGCCCGGGACGGTGGCAGGAGCCTGCGGGAGGCGCTGGCAGACCCCGAATTGTTGAGCGGCTTGGGACGCACGGCCATAGCGATCAGGGGCTTCTTTGCCATGATCGAGCGCTGGCGCCAGCAGACTACGACAGTGACTGACCTGGCCGAGGCTATTCTAGAGGAGACCGGATACCGTGCCATGCTGCAGGCAGAACCTCCAGTGGAGGCCGAGACCAGGCTGGAAAACATCAAGGAGTTTCTGGGGGTTACCAGGGAATACGGCGAACAGAGCGAGGATAAATCCCTGACTGGCTTCCTGGAACAGTTGGCCCTGGTAACGGATGTCGATAACTTTCGCGAAGATGAAAATGCCATCGTCCTGATGAGCCTGCACAGCGCTAAAGGGCTGGAGTTTCCAGTAGTCTTTCTCACCGGCTTGGAGGAGGGGCTATTTCCGCACACCCGTGCCCTGGGAGAAGAGCAGGAGCTGGAGGAGGAGCGCCGGCTATGTTATGTGGGGATCACCAGGGCGCAGCAGTGGCTTTTCCTGTCCTGGGCAAACCGTCGCTTTTTGCATGGGAGCGGGATGTATAAAGAACCTTCACGCTTCCTGGCGGAGATTCCCGACGAGTTCATGTACCCGGTGACCCCGGGCGGTGCCGGTAAGAACGCCGCGCTCCCCGACCGCAAACATGAACCGGATGGGGAACCTGAGTCTGATGGCCCTGACAGTGATAACGGGCAGCATGATGATGGCGCCTCGAAACAGAAACTGCCACCGGTCTTTACCGGGCGTGCCCTCCTGGAAGCTGCTGTTGCCGGTGTTCCGGCCGCAGTAGTACAGCAGTCTGTCACCAGCAGAGCCTTTTCGGCTGTGCCGGAAGCGCGCGCCTTCAAGGTGGCTGGAGGCAAGAGGGCGGGGCATACCGTATCCAGGCAGCCGGCGGAGGTCCACCCTGAGTACGACGGTCAAGGCGAACAGGTCTTTAACAAAGGCGACCTAGTTGAACATAAAAAATTTGGCTGCGGCATAGTTACTGAAACTCTGGTTGGGCGGGGGGGCGCACTGGAGGTCTTGGTCCAGTTTGAGGCAGCAGGAGTCAAGCACCTATTGGTCAAGTTTGCACCGCTTACCCGCCTATAGCCCGGGCAGAGGTAGTATTTGGCGACACCTGGCAGCTATTATGTCATGGACTGATGCTTGAATCTGGATTGGGAGAGGATTCAGGATCAATTGACAAAGTATGCGGAACGGGCAAGTGGAATTCTCGCAGCCAATTATGCCTTCTATCTGGCCTTCATCGCTCTTCTGGTCGGAATTCTGAGCGGCCTGGGAGCGGTTTTCCTTTTCTATCTGGTCCAGTTTTGCAACTGGCTGTTTTTCGGCCCCATCAAAGATTTCCTAGCTTTTATAGGCCCTTTGAGGATCTCTATCATCGGATGCATAGGGGGACTCCTCGTCGGCATCCTCGTTTACTTTTTGGCACGGGAAGCCAAGGGACACGGTATATCAGAAGTTATTCTTTCAGTGGCGCGCCAGAGAGGAGTAATCAGGCCGCGGGTGGTCCTGGTCAAGGCTGTGACGACGGCGCTCACTATCGGATCCGGCGGGTCGGCGGGCAGAGAGGGGCCGATCGCCCAGATCGGCGCCGGCATCGGATCGACTGTTGGCCAGATGCTGCATATTTCCGAGCGACATACCATAACACTGGTAGCCTGCGGCGCTGGTGCGGGAATAGCAGCTACCTTCAACGCCCCCCTCGGCGGCGCCGTTTTTGCCATGGAAGTGATTCTGAACGAT
>JBEKKU010000184.1:0-2507 GCA_050010575.1 Thermacetogeniaceae bacterium
CCGCCCTATCACAACTTGCTATCAATATCTAAATATATTTAAAGCAATAACCATGCCAAACTACCGGTTCCCACAGAAAATATTTTCAGCCGGGCTACCACTGGGGAGGCAGCGCCTTGCACCCACCGGGGTGTTCCCCGGCGCCTGAGAGCGAACGCAAGCAAAAACCCGGATGTCGGAGTTGCGATCACGGGTTGATCCCCGCGAGAGCGGGGTAGTATTCGACAAATATATCTAAGGGGATGGACCGGGAGATGCAGGAGAAGATCGCGGCGGGATGCTACTGCTAAATATCCATGAATCTACGGCCCTTGAAAATGCCCAGCCTCAAGCAATGGTCTGTTACCAGCCGCTCGGCATAATCGAAGTCGGCGGCGATCTCTTCGCTGGAATGGGCGTCTGATCCGACGGTAACCCTGGCGCCTCCGAGCTGGGAATATCGTTTCAATATTTCGGCATCGGGGGCGCACGCAGCGCAACCCCTTCTCAGGGGCGAGGTGTTTATTTCCAGAACCATCTCCCTGCCGACCAGCTCTTGAAGGATCTCGCCGATCAGTTCGGATTCCTGGGTGGACTCTTGCAGATACCTCTTGGGGTTGTCAAAGTGGGCCAACACATCGAAGCCTCCCAGCTTCACAACCTGCAGCAGTTCCTCGTAATACTGGCGATACAGATTCTGCCTGGCATATTCATAGAGGCACGCATCATCCTCAAGCCAGTGCAGGCCGACGCTCATCCGGACATAGTGAATGCCTACCATGATCAGATCGAATTCTTTGTTCAACAACTCCTCGTATTCCTTGCGAAACACGTGCGGTTCGCTAAATTCGATCCCCTTCAGGATGTGAATCCGGCCGGCAAACTCTTCTCTCACCCGGTCAATGGCCGCAGAGTACCTGTCGTAATCAAAAATACCGTAGCTCTCGTCAGTGGGGTTCAGCTCAAGGTGGTCCGTGAAGCAGATATGGCTCAACCCCTTGGCGATTGCCGCCCTGCACATGTTGGACATGTCATCCCGGGCATCTCCGGAAAAAGTCGTGTGTGTGTGTGAATCGGCAATGATCGGCAACGATATTCCACTCCCAACAGTTTAATGATAACGGAAAAGCCCGGACGACAGCCGTAGGCTGTCTATGGTCCGCAGCAGTGTTCCGCTCCGCCCGGTCATCCTGTCTACTTCATGAATGCAATGCTGCGATCGGATCGTACCAGATCCGATCGCAGCATCCAAGCTATTTTCGCGTACTGCGCGAAGTAGACCACCAGGCCACCGGTGGTCAGGTAGGGAGGCGTGAGGGCTAGGTTCCTAGCGGAATAACGGCCCCGATCGCTGAGCGGCCCAAGATTACCTGGGGCTCTGGGCAGGAAGACTCAGCCTGCAGGAAGAACTTGCAAGGCTCTTTGTAAAACTGAAATAAATTATACATTGGACTAAGGCTTCTTAAAGGAGCACAACAAAGACCTCCCTTTTGTTGACCAAAACAAAAGGGAGGTTGAGTAATCTAAGGGCTGACTTTCTACCTTACTCGATTCATGCTTTTAAGTTGCTTTGGGACATGAAAGTGGTGAGTAAAAATTCTTGTCCCTACTGAATTTCTAAATGGCGGAGAGAGGAGGATTCGAACCTCCGGAAGGCTCAACACCTTCACTCGATTTCGAGTCGAGCGCAATCAACCGGACTCTGCCATCTCTCCGCGCAAACTCTTCACTTTTTCAACTGCTTAACTAGATCGTAACAGCTTAGAGGCCCCCAATGCAACTAGAAAAACAATGGCAATCACCGCCGAGGTTTTCGGGTTGAGCATGGCTGAAAATAACACCAGAAAAGCTGCCAGCATCGCCAGCAAGCCTTCGGTTTTAGGATTTATCCCGGTCCTCATTCCGTTCAGTGGTCTCTTCAGTCGATCCGGCTTTGTCACCGGTGGCGCGCAGCCGCCGGAAGAATCCCTGGACGATGCCGGCACAGGCCTCACCGCAGACGCCGCCGGTCACCGCCACCTGGTGGTTGAAGCAGGTCAGGGCCAACAGGTCGAGGCAACTGCCGGCCGCCCCGGCCTTCGGGTCTGGGGCTCCGTAAACCAGCCGCTGCAGACGGGATAGTATGGCCGCCCCGGCACACATCGGGCAGGGCTCCATGGTTACATACAGGGCGCAGTCGTTGAGGCGCCAGCCACCGACCACCTGGGCCGCCTGCCGGATGGCCAGCAGTTCGGCGTGAGCGGTCGGGTCTCCGAGGCGCTCTCTCAGGTTATGACCGCGCCCGACGATCTGTCCGTCCCGGACGATCACGGCACCAACCGGCACCTCACCCTTGTCCGCTGCCCGGCGTGCCTCCTTGAGAGCCTCCCGCATGAACCTCTCATCCTCGGCGCCAGATACTGACGGTACCCCGCTCATGGTCTCATTTTCCAAGCCTTTGCCCTCCAAAACTGGCCACCCCGTAAGTTATCGAGGCAAACCTGCACCCCACATTGTAAAAAGATACTGCAGTGGGTGTCAACAAATTC
>JBEKKU010000185.1:0-2502 GCA_050010575.1 Thermacetogeniaceae bacterium
ATCCGAGGCGTGCTGGGGGCTGATCAGGTGCTTCTCCACGAGGATCTGCCGGTCGAGCGGGGCCAGCTCCTCCAGGGGCACGTAAAACAGCGGCCCCAACTGCTCCCTGGCGTCCGGATCGGCGATCACCCCCTGCACCTGCTCGACGACCGCCTGGCCGCTCTCCTGGGGCATCAGGTGGGGAAAGGGCTGCTCCGACAGGTTGCGGGCAAGCCGCACCCGGCTGCTGATCACAATCTGGGATTCGGGCCCCTCCCCCTCCATCCATTTGCTATAGGCAGTATTCAATGTATCCTGGATCGACATGGCTAATCCTCCTTGTGGCGCCACGAAACGCGGGGACGGTTCTCCTGTTATGCTCTGGTTATCCTGATATATAACACCGGCCATTTTGGCCGTTGGGTTTTCGCCAACCACTCTACTGCAGTTTGCCCTCCAGGGCGTGAATCTGGTCGCGCAGCACTGCTGCCCGTTCGTAGCCCTCGGCGTTGATAGCGCTCTGCAGCTCCAGCCGCAGTTGCTCGATCTCCCTCCGGAAACCCAGCAATCCGCCGGTACGCCGGGGTACCTTGCCGGTGTGGCGGCTGTTGCCGTGCACCCGGCGGAGCAGGGGTTCGAGCTGCCCGGCAAAGGACTGGTAGCAGTGGCTGCAGCCGAACCGCCCGATCTGCCTGAACTGGCCGTAAGTCAAGGAGCAGTTGGTGCACTGGGGCATGGCTGCAGTCGCCTCTTCCTCGGTCGCATTGGCGCCGGCGCTGAGGGCGCCGCCCACCAGCAGCCCCGCCAGGAACTTCTGAATGGAGAAGGCCGGCTCAGCATTGAAGCTGAAGGTGAATGGTATCTCATCGTGCTGCTTGGCGCACTCCTCGCACAGGTGCATCTCGGTCTTCTGGTTGTTAAAGATCTTGGTGAGATGCACCGTGGCCGGGCGCTGCTTGCATTCTTCACAGTTCATTTTTATTCTCCTTTTATACAAGCGTGCTTTGAGCCTAGAACAGGCCGCCGCTCGACAGGATCTCCTTCAATATTCGCAGTCTCAGATCACCGCACTCGCCGCCCTGAACATTGGCCTCCAGGGCCCGAAAAACCGCATTGAGCAAGGTGAATTCCCGGTCCGTCAGGATACCCCGCTGGGTAAGGCTGAACATTACAGACGGAAAGTCTTTCACCATAATTTCCCGGTCGTCTCCTGTCCGGTTCTCCGGCTGTTTCTGCGGCACGTCTTTCTCTGGTTGGCAGCGCTGGGCACCCAGGCGGCAGATCCGGATGTAACCGCTGCCGCCCCGGCGGCTCTCCACGTAGTAGCCCTGATGCACCGAGAAGCGGGTGTTGACCACATAGGTAACCTGGGACGGGACACAGTCGAAGTGCTCCGCCAACTCCTTCCGGCTGAGTTCGATCCAGCCCCGGGGGTTCTCCCGGAGCAGCGACTTGATGTAGGATTCAATTTCGGAAACCAGCGACCACATAGACAACGTCTCCCTGGACAGGCCACGTCCATTTTGACTTTATTTGACTTTGATTATACATGACTATAGTGAATAAAAGAAGTCGAATCAAATTTATTTTATCCCAATATCCGCGCTCATTATCCCGCTTTTTCGCTATTATTGGGCAACTGAGAAGCCTCTTTGCGAAAATCTATGATTTCCGTCCACGCCGAACAAAAAACAAACGCGGGAACGGCTCAGAGAACCATTCCCGCGCTATGCGCTTCCCAAGTCCCTAGCAGATTGCCTTCTTGGCCAGGTGGCCGACGGTGCGGCGCAAGCCCTCTTTGATACTGACCTGCGGCTTCCAGCCTAGATGCTCTCCGGCCTTGCCGGCGTCAAGAAAGATGCGCCGCAGCTCACCGGTCCGCTCAGGCCCGTGAGCAGCCTCGCCCTGGAACCCGGTGATCTCCTTGAGCAGGGCGAACAGTTCATTGACCGAAGTGCCCTGCCCGGTGCCGATATTGAAGGCGAAGTCGTTGATGGCGCAGCCGCCCGGAGCAGCCCCGCAGACAGGGCCTAACAGGCGCTGCAATGCCAGCAGGTTCGCCTGGACAACATCCTCCACGAAGACGTAGTCCCGCACCTGGTCGCCGTCGCCGTAGATCACCGGCGCCTCGCCCCGCAGCAGCTTCTCCCCGAAGATGGCCACCACCCCCGCCTCCCCGTGGGGGTCCTGCCGCGGCCCGTAAACATTCCCGTAGCGCAGGGTGACGTAGGGCAGGCCCATCACCTGGGCGTAGTAGCAGAGGTAGAACTCGGAGGCCAGCTTGCTCACACCGTAAGGGGAGAGCGGGCCCTTGGGGAAGGTCTCGGTGGCCGGCAACCTGGACGGTTCGCCATAGACCACACCGCCCGAAGAGGCGAACACCACCCCTTTAACCTCATATTGGCGGCAGTTCTCCAGAATGTTGAGCAGCCCCAGGATGTTGGTCCGGGCATCAAACTGCGGGTCCGCCACCGAGCGCCGCACGTCGATCTGCGCGGCCAGGTGAAACACCACCTCGGGCCG